>JBGGMI010000125.1:0-18542 GCA_041288075.1 Fimbriimonas sp. | reverse complement strand
AATGTGCCGTTTACGATCCGGAACTACGCTTACAAGGACACTCTGGGCCGTGAGACGATCACGTGGATCCGCGCCTTTGAAGCGCGGCGGCACCGGCGTTTTGACGCGTACATGATCTACAGCGAACAGCGTGGGCGGGTGGTGGATTACCTAGGCACGCACCAGCACTTGGCCGTGGATATCGAATTGAGCGTCACGGAAAACGGCGGCATACGGCTTCGTTCTGGCGAGCAGCGATTCTATGAAGGGCCGGTTGCGTTTACGTTTCCGCTGGCGCTGTCCGGAGTCGCGGAGGTTTGCGAGTGGTTCGACGATGCACAGGATTGCTACGGCATCGAAGTGAACATCTCGAACCGTCGTCTAGGTCCGCTGTTTGGCTACCGCGGGACGTTTCAGAACGAGGTGATCCAGGTCACAGAGCCAGATCCGGATGTCTTGCCGCGAAGAATTGAGAAGCGGGAGTAGCAATCCCTTGGCACCTTTCGGTGCCAAGGGATTCAAGCAGCACCATTACCAGCTGATCGCGTCGATGTAGCAGCTTCCCGTCCAAGTTGAACTGGTCGTGAACTGCACGCCGAGTTGGTAGAGCGGCGTAACTGCGTTGGAGGGCACGGTCACGGTGATCGTGTTCCAAGCATTGGTTGTGAGTTGGCTAATGGATCGATAGCTTCCGGTCCAAAGCCATCCGCCCCCAGCACCCTGTTGCACGTAGGGCTGAATAGCCGTTATCGGGCTTCCCGACGGAATCCAGACACGGAAGGTCACGGTTGCCCCAGCGGGAGTTGCCGGATTCGCAACGTAGGCCTGATTCGCTCCAGAAGCGCCGCCAAAAGTGACCCGAAGGGAGTAAGAGCCAGTGTGCTTCTGAGTGGTGGAGCTTGCGAGGGAAGCCAGCGGAGCACCTCCGACCGCCCAGCCCTGAGTTGAGTTCTCGAAGTCGTACTGGGGTCCGGAAGGAGGAGGAGTGCCTTGAGGAAGCATGAAGAGCGTGATGCTCTGGCCCGGTACCGTCGTGTTGATGGCTCCGCCCGAGACGGTCACGTTTGCCGGGTGGCTGATGGAAGTCTGGGTCGCAGAGGAAATCTGCCATACGCCCGCCGTGCCGTTCGAGGTGAAACCGGACACGTTCACTCGAATGGAAGCGCTGGAGGTGACTTTGTTGATGACCATTACAGTCAGAGCCCCGTCAGAGGTGCGTTGGGAGGCAAAGGCGGACAGGGTGTCTGCCTGAGGCACGGTGCATGAGACGCTCGTCTCACCGAACTTCGATTTGGCTCCATCGTAGTTCCGATAGATCTTCATCGAGAGGTAGGTGGGGTTATTTGTCGCCGGAGTGCCCCATCGGGCGGCCATGTCGAGACCCTCCCGGCCGAAGATGCCAAGGATATCGGCCTGAGCGGTTGCGCCGTTCAGCTTCGATTCATTGCCCCAGTTATATTCGGTGATGCCCGTTTGCAGACCGGGGAAGTATGTCGCCACCCAACTTTTCATTCTCGGAATGAGCTGGACCTGCGTGCCGATCCAAGAAGTGTCCACATAGTTCGGATCCCACAGCGAGCGTGTGGATCGGTTGCGGTTCGAGCGCATGGTCGTTGAGTCATCGTCGCTGAACTCGCCTTGTTGGGGATAGTAGTGCAGGCTGAAAACGTCGAGCAGCTTCTTGCCGGTGCTGTTCTGGTAGTTCTTGAGCTGCTGGAGCAGCCAGGGCATGTGATCCATGTTGCCGTGGCTGCTCTTGTCGGGAAGTGGAACGCCCCAACCGTATTGGGAGGCGTAAGCTGCGTCGTACCCGCTATACAGATAACCGGTCCATCCCCACTCTTCCGGTCCGATAATAACCGCGTTCGGCTCTTGGGTGCGGATCATGCCCGCGTAATTGACGTACAAGTTGTACAACTCGTCGTAGCGCTGGCCCACGGGATGGATGTCCCGATGCGTGCTATTCCAGAGCGCGGGCTCGTTGTCCATGATGTAGTACTTCAAGCCGCCGTTGTTAGCGGTCCCGTGCTTAGTGATGAACTGCTGGATAAAGGATTGCTGAAGCGAGACGCTGTTCGCGACATTGGCATCCAGAGGGTCGTTGCCCGTTACGTACGGGTTGCCGCTGGTCGTTCGGATCCCGTTGCCGGAGTCGGGATTCCACTGCCAGTCGTTCGCCGTTTGGGGCCCGTATTTGGCGATCGAAAACGACCAGAGCTTATTGCGGTTGGCCGCGAGCTTGGCCACATACGGCAAGATCGGGATCGTAATGAGCGAGAGTGCACCCGCCGCCTTCGTGCTATTGAAGAACGAGTCCATGCGCTCGCCCTGGGTTGCGCTCGCATCGCCGATACTTTGGAAAAACCAGTCGTTGCCGCGGTTATCGGCGTTTTGCTGCCAGTTGTACCGGCTGGTGTTATTGCCGCCCATGCGGTTCACCATGAAGTTGAGGTCGGACATCTGCGCCTGGGTGGCATGTGACGTTCCGTAAATGTTGGGATTGATGGCGCGGCGATTGGCCGCGGCGTTGACGGTGATGATCGTCTGGCAGAGCACGAGTTGGGTGCAGCTCAGCATCGCCATTGAAACGAAGAACCTACTTCTCACTCAGTAACCTCCTGGTTATGGCTCACATGAAAAGAAAGGTTTCTCCCCTTTGGTTTCAGATTGCCTCTATCATGATATAGGAGAAATTTGCAATTTCCCCAGGTTTTTCTAATCGATTAGATTTTTGTATGGCAACCCTCAAGGACATCGCAAAGCTCAGTGGCGTATCGACGGCAACGGTGTCCTACGTGCTCAATAACGGGCCCCGCCAAGTAAAGGCGGACAAGCGAGAGCGCGTGCTTGCGGCAATGCAGGAGCTGAACTATCGGCCGCACGCTGCCGCGCGCCAAATGAAGGGAAAGAGCACAGGAACGATCGGTGTCGTTTTTCCGCACGTGGTTGCCGCTCCTCTGGACAATGCCTACTTCGCGCCGATCTTGGCAGGAATTCTGGACACCGTAACTGAGCAAAAGACCTCGTGCATGCTCTTCACCGGCCTCGACTGGGCCGAAGCCGAGTCAAATGTCGCTCAGTACACGGATGGGCGATGTGATGGGCTCATTCTCATTGCAGCTCGCAAAGACAGCGGATTGATGGACGAGCTCCGACAGCGGGGGATCAAATTTGTGCTCATCGGGACTCACCTGCCCGGGACGCAGAGCGATTCGGTCGATGTCGACAACGTACTGGGAGCGGAGCTTGCCGTCAGCCATTTGCTGGATCTGGGTCATGCGAGAATCACGATGATCCAAGGCTCTGCGAACTCCACCAGCAACGACGAGAGAACAGCAGGGTTTCTTGCCGCTGCCGCAGGCAGAGCCGAAGCTTTGCTGGAGCCGGGGGCATACCAACTGGAGACTGCGCTCGCCTCCGCTCGGCGCGCCCTTGATCGAAAGGTGAGACCTACAGCGCTGTTTTGTGGCAACGACCTTATTGCGCAATCTGCCTATCGTGCGGCGGAGGAGATGGGACTAGACATTCCCGAGGACCTGTCGGTCGTCGGGTTCGATGACTACTCGTTCGCCGCAGGAATGAGTCCACCGCTTACGACGATCCGGCAACCGCTTAGGGAGATCGGTTCCCTTGCAGCTCAGGTGCTGATGACTCCCATTCGCGAGCCTCAGGGCGAAGTTCGCAACTTGAGATTGGTGCCGGACCTCGTCATTCGCGGAAGCACGGCTAAGCCTCCCATTCGGTAACGAATCTATTTCGGGCTGCTTCAAAGGATGCAACCGAACTCCCTATTTGATTGATACTATAAGGGTATGGCCAGCGCTCAGTTTCAGCACTCCCAGGGGCCCCCGGTTGCCGCGATGACGGCTCAGGAGGCGGAGGAGGTGATGGCGCTTTGGGCGGAGCGGCAGCAGGAGATTCACTCCAGCCACTCTTTGCGCGAGCTGTCGGAGGTTTTGAATGCTCCGCCTTCGGAGGTGGCTTCGCTGCTGGAAGAGGTTCGGAGACAGAAGCGTGCGGTATCGGAGGAAGTTCTTTCGCCGAGGCCGAAGAGAGCGCTCTCCGTCATTCGACGCATCGCGATGGCCGCGGGCGTCATGATGCTGATGTCATTCGCAGGCGGGATCGGCTGGATGGCCGGGCATGATTCCGCAAGGTCCGGTGCGCGGTTTGCGCCGGCTTCGCTCTACGATCCGCAACCCGTTTCTTCGCCTCACAGCTATCGCGTCACGTTTGACGATTACACCGTTCCCCAGAGCAGCACGCTCACGGGCGACGAGGCCAAGTTGATTCGTCAGCTCGAAGCTTCGGCGCTCAGTGCGATCGAACAGATGACGCCAGACCCCGGACTCTATACGCCCGCGCCCATTCCGACCGAAGGGTTTATTCGAAGACTGCAAACTGGTGAGAAGCTTGCGGGCTTGCTCGACTTCAGAAAGGCAGTTATCAAGGGCCCTAAGAAGACTGCCGAAATTCTCGTGCCGGTGCTCGTCAGCCCTCAACCGCAGTGGGAGTCTCTTTTGCGAGCAGAGCAGGAGCGGCTAATCAAGAAGCTAGTCAGCCAGGTTCTAGCGCCCTAGCCGGCTTTCGACTTCTCGACTGCATAAGCGGCGCGGGCGGCTCCGTCCAGGGGGCAGTCGTTCCTTAGGCAGAAGTCTTCGAGCTCCAGCACGGTCATCGGGACTTCCTGGATCTCCACGCCCTTTGCGCGCATCTCCCGCTCGATGCGGTCCACGTCCTTGCGCCACTCTTCGTAAGTGTCGTGGAGACGGTCGGCGTCGGCGGCACGAATTTTTAGCAGGGCGAACTGTTCGGCATCGAACGACGCGATCGAAGCAACCGCCCCGCCGTGACGCTTACGCTGTCCCATTGCCAACAAGTATGCGCCCGAATCGCCCGCCTTGCAAGCTACTCCCGGCGAAGCGCGACGATGGGATCCAGGCGAGAGGCGCTCATGGCGGGATAGAAGCCGAAGACGACTCCGATGAGGGCAGAAAAGAGCGCCGATCCGATGGCAGCCGTGAGCGGGAATGGCGTAGGCAGGCCCTCCGCGGTTGGCCACTTCATGGCTGCGGTGCCAGTTGTGAGGGCTAGGCCGATGAGCCATGCGAAGGTCATGCCGATAAGTCCACCGACGAGCGAGAGGGTGGCGGCTTCGACGAGGAACTGGAGCAGGACCGAGTTTCGCTTGGCACCGACCGCCTTTCTGAGGCCGATTTCACGCGTCCGCTCGGTGACAGAGACGAGCATGATGTTCATGATGCCGATACCGCCGACGAGCAACGAAAGAGCGGCGATTGCAGCCAGCACCACACCGGCGACGCCGAAGATGTTGGTAAATATCTGGATCATCGACTCTCGGGAGTCGACCCGGTAGATGCGCTTGTTGTGGGACTTCAGCATCAACGCTTCCCAGACAGCGTCCATGGCCGCGTTCACGGTTACCCCCGGTTTCGGGCGCGTCGTGATCATCATCAGGTTTTCACCGCCGATCCATTTGTCTTGCGCGGTGCTGAGTGGAAGGAGGACGTCGCGAGCATTCGTTTCGCCCATCATGTCCAGGCGCTCAAAGACGCCGACAACTTCGAGGGTGATGCCCTTGAACGAGATGAGCTGTCCAATGGCGCTCTTGTTGTTGAACAGGTTCTTCTGGATCTCGTCGCCGACGATGCAGACGTTGGCGCGATCTTTTACGTCGGCAGCCGTTAGGTATCGGCCGCTGGAGAGCTTGATGCGGTTGAGCTCGGCGAAGTTTTCGTCGGAGGCGAAGATCCGAGGTTTGTCGACGAACTTCTCGCCGCTCATGAGCTTCTGCGCGGGTACTTGAAGAACCGGCGCCGCGATGTCGAGCACGCTCACCCGATCCATCAGGTATTTCACATCGTCGGATTTGAGGCCGCTGATGTTGCCCACCTTCTCGGTGCGGCGGCCCCAGTCGTCGTAGAAGATGATGATCGTGTCGGAGCCGAGCTTCTGGAACTCGTTGGTCATGAAGAACTGAAAGCCCGCCGAGACCATGGAGATGATCGTGACGGCCATGACGCCGATGATCACGCCGAGCATCGTGAGGAACGCTCGCAGCTTGTGCAGCCGCAGCATGTCCAGCGCGATCTTGAAGCTCTGTCCGAAATTCATTCCTCTTCGGGTCCCATGGACATCATGCCCTTGCGCTCAGGTCCATCGAACTTGGGCTTCTGAACCGTGTCGCCTTCCTTGATGCCGCTGAGGACTTCGTATTTGGTGCCCGATGCGGCGCCGACGGTGATGAGCGTCTTCGTTGGCTTGCCCTTCTTATCCTCAGGAGCGACGTAGACGTAGTATTTGCCCTTCTCCTTCGTGACGAACTCGACGGGGAGGGTGAGCACGTTCTCTCGCTTGATGACGTCGATGGTGCATTTCGCGGTCATCCCGGAGCGGAGGGAGGGGATCGGGCTGGTGAGCTCGATTTCCACTTCGTAGCGCACGACCGCGTCCTGCTGGCCGCCTTGGACGGCTTCTTTGCTCGCGGGGGCGATCTTGCGGACGATGCCTTTGAAGGTGTGGTCCGGGATCGCGTCCACGTCGACGTTGGCGGTCATGCCGACCGTCATTCTCGCGACGTCGATTTCGTTGACGTCGAGTTTTACGCGCATGACGCGCCGATCCTCGATTTTGATGATCGTCGAGCCGCTGCTAAAGGAGCTGAGTCCGGTGGCAAGCTCGCCGACCTGCATTCCCTTCTTGGTGACGACGCCGCTGATGGGGGCGCGGATGTCGGTTTCTCCGAGCTGGCGCTGAGAGTCGCTGACGACGGAGCGGAGTTGCACGACGGTCGATTGGCTCTGCTCCTTCTGCTTCTCCATGATGGCCGGGTCCGAGAGAGCGGCTCTGGCTCGTTCGACTTCGGAGACCGCTGAAAGGTAGTCCTGTCGCTTGAGCTGGTTCTGGATCGCGTTCGCCTTCGCTCGCGTGAGCTCAGCGCGGGCCTGGAGGATTTGCTGGTCGGCCTTTTCAGCCTCGGCTCTTAGCTGGGCGTCTAGCTTGGCCAAGTTGTCCTTGGCGCTCTGGAGGCGGACGTTGGCGACGTCGGTGGCAAGTTTGGCGCTCTGTGCGGCTCTTCCCGAGACGTAGCCCCTTTCGAAGAGATCCGACTGGCGTTTGTATTCGACGACCGAGTTGTTGTAGTTCGCTTGCGCTTCGTCGACGGTTGCCTGGGCGGAGGTTCTTTGCGTTGGATGGACGCTCTGGATGAGCCGGACCTTGTCCTGCTCGGCGGAATGCAGCTGCGTCTGCGCGCTCGCGATGAGGGCGTTCGTGAGGGTCGGCTGCGTCTTCATCTCGAGTTCGAGCTGGGATAGTTTCGTTTTCGCCTGGTTGTAGGCCGCCATCGCGGTCTTTCTTCGCTGCTCGATTTCCAGAGACTGTCTGCTCACAGCGCTGACGGCGCCATTGAGCTGCGCCTGATCCTGCTCCAGCTTGAGCACGGTTTCTTTCGGATCGATAACGGCGATGCGCTGCCCGGCGGTGACCATGTCGCCTTCTTCGACGGAGAGCTCCTTCAGACGGCCGGTTACCCGGCTCTTGACGTCCACGGTCCGCGTAGCATCGACGGTGCCTGACTCGATGACGCTGACGATGAGGTCGCTGCGAGTGAGGGTCGCCGTGATGTCCACCGGCTTGTCCTTAGCAGCTTTCGCGGCCATGGCCGTCTTGGCGACATAGCCGCCGACGCCACACAGGCCCACCAGAGCGATGACGAGAATGAGAACGGTCTTTCGCATGGAACGGTATCAGTATCGTTTGCTTTTAGGCTGGGTTGCATGCGGAGCGGCTTAGAATTGCAATGTTGCGCTCAGATCGGCTTGTTCACGACCGATCATCGGCCGCAAGCCCGTCTATGCTCTTAACGTGAAGGACGCGCTTCAGCAAAAGACGGTCGGCTGCTTGATGATCGCGGGAATTGTCGTTTCGGTCGTGTCTTTCGGGCTCATGTGGGTGTTTAGCGTCGCAGGCGTCTATCGAGGGACCTACACGCGGACACCAGTCACGAACGAGATCACCGATGCGGGACCGCTGAATCTGGTTCCTCTCATGCTCACGTTCGTCGTCGTCGGCATGTTGATGTTTCTCGGCGGATTAGGCTATGGCTTTTGGGTTGTAAAGCACGAGAAGGAAGGACCGCGCCAAACGATTGAGAACTTCCATGTGGTGGCTCGATACGCGTATGACAAGGCCGGCTACCACCTGGTCGATGACGGGCAAATCGAGTTTGCGGATCGGCCGAGGTTTTACGTTCGCGGTGTAATGCCCAATGGGTTCTCGTCGGAGTACGAGGCGACGGAGGCGGTTTGGCGTCAATCGGGAGAAGGCATGTATGGGGAAGCCGAGCTGCAGGGCAAGTGGCTCGGGCGATTTACGCCTTATGTCGGGGTCCCGCAAAGCAACAGTTAGTGTGAGATTCGCAGTTCCGTACACGTTGCTAAGTGCATGCTAAGCCTGGCTCTTTCAGCAGCCCTCCTCATGCCGCAAGGCACGCCGCCGGCACAGGTTAAGGAGTTCGCCTTTTGGATCGGGAAGTGGCATTGCGAGGGGACCTCGTTCAGTCCAGCCGATCCGAAGAAAAACCAAAAACCGGTTGCCGCGAACAAGGTGTTCATGGACATGGGCGGATTCGTCGTTCATGAGAACTTCAAGATGGACGACTTCGAGGGGCAGAGCTGGTCGCTCTACAGCCCGGCAAAGAAGAAGTGGCAACAGACTTGGGCAGACAATCAAGGCGGCTACTTTGTGTTGGAAGGGGCGATGGATAACGGCAAGTTAACGCTCCAAACCTTAACAAATCCGGCAAGGCCAAAACAATTCGCCCGTATGGTGTTCTCGCATATCAAGAAGGATTCATTCGACTGGAATTGGCAGCGCTCAACTGATGCCGGCAAGTCCTGGAAGGATGCCTGGCATCTGCATTACACGCGGAAGCCTTAGCTCAACCCGCTGCTGTCTTTGGCCGTACCCAACTCGGCAATGCACATGAGACGAAAGACGCTCGCGATCCAACTCCTTGCCTGTCTGATAGCCGTTGCATTGATCGCTATCTCCGCGACGGGAGCCGTTATGCGCCGAGACGGCATGAGCCTCCAAGAATTGTGGGACCGGAAGAAGGGCCTTATTCGAACGGCGTCACCAGAAGCGGGATCAGCAGTCGACAAGGCTGAGAGCGCCATTCGCGACTAGTCTTCGGGCACATGCTTCAGCTTGCGTTTAGCAAGCCCTTTGCCGTGAGGACCCGCGAACTGTGTGGGGTAGGGAGTTTTCCAGCCCTTCATCTCGTGCCAAATGAAGCGGTTGAGATTGTCCTCGTCCTTCTCCGTTTTCATACCAGTGCGCTTGATTGGCACCGTGTTCTTGATGGCGAACCACTTGAGCGCCTCCTTGGAGGTGTCTTTCTTCAGATCGGAGTCGTCGAGCGAGAAATTTGCCGCCAACGCTTTGTAGGGGGAGAGGTTTGGCTTGGCGGTGAAGCAGGTCGACATCAGGTTTGAGGATGCGTCACGCTGATTCAGCGGTGGCAGGCCGAGCATGTGCAGCATCGTTCGGATCACCGACGTCTGGTTATAGAACTCGGTCACAGTTACGCCTCGTCTGGCGTAGGGGCTGACCACCAGGCAAATAGACCGGTGTCCGTCCACGTGATCGTAGCCATTTTGCGGATCGTCCTCGTTGATAAAGATTGCCATCTTGGGCCAGAAGCGGCTCTTGCTGATCGCTTCGACAAGGCGTCCAACGGCGAGGTCATTGTCCGCCATGTGCGCTCGCGACGACACGGGGCCACCAAGGTGATCTTGCGGTAAGTAAAGGATCGTGAAGCTCGGAAAGTGACCGCTTTTCTCGAATTCCCGGAACTCAAGCAAGAATTCGTCGACTCTTGCTTGATCAGGGATTTCCATATTCCAGCCAGGATAGTCGAGATCGGAATAGCGACGGACACGCTCCACACCGATATTGTTCGTGAACTTTGTGCGGTGTCCCTGCTTGTAAGCGTCGAGAATCTCCTTGTAAGTGCGCTTTGGTAACGCGTCGGAATAGTTCATTTCACCATAGTTGCGGAACGACAGACCAGCTCCCAGAACGCGGTCCCAGATGAAGCCGCTGGAACTGTAGGTGATCGGATCATCCCCGAAGGTGTAGCTGCGGTTGAAGCCGCCAAACGCACGATCCAGGTAGGGAGTTACATTTCCTTCCGTTGCCCAGGAATGTCCATCGGCCGAGAGAACGCCGTTGCAGTAATAGTTGTCGAGCAGGACGAACTGCTTGGCGAGCGCGTGGTGATTGGGAGAGTTGATTTCCGGGAAGGTGCAGAGCTTTAGATCGCCATCGCCGCTCTTGACATCACCCAGGACCTGGTCGTAGGTGCGGTTCTCCTTGATGACGTAGACGACATGCTCGATGGCACCTGGATCGCCCAGCTTTTTCGGAACCGGAAGGGGAGCCGCAGTCGATTTCGCGATTCGTTCGTATGCTCGCAGTATCTGCGGCACAAAAGCGAGCTCCATCACTTTCGCGGTCATCGCGCTGAGGGTGACCGGGACAGTCAGCTTCTGAACGGTGCCCCGATGGTTGTGTGAGTTCCACCCGTCCTGCTTCGGGTCTTTTGAGCGGGAACCAACGCCTTTGTTGTTGGCGATGAAGACGTGGTCGCCAAAGCTCTGAACCGCCGTTGGATACCAGCCGGTGGGGATGAGGCCCGATATGGTGGGTTTGCCGGCAGGATTTTCGATTACTGCGAGGGAGTTGTTGCCGGCAAGAGCTACGTAAAGCCGATTGGCCGCAGGGCTGAGACTGAGCCCGTCAGGCATTGAGCCAAAAGGAAGGTTTGCATCGGCCTTGACCACAAGTGTTCGGGTTGCCTTCGCTTCACGGATGTCGATCCAGGTGAGGGAATCCGAATTGGCATTCGCCACCACCGCGGCCCTGTCTCCGGGCAGAATAATGAGGTCCGACGGCTGCAGGCCGACTGCTACCTCCCTCGTTGCTTTAGAATCGAGGTTGATAATCGTAAGGGAGCCGGTGTTCGCCACACCTCGCTCGTCTGTCGGCGTTTCGGTTCCTGCGCTGGGTGCGGTCCTGTCCTGTTTCGTTGGCCGGCGGCCACCCTGGTTTGAGACGATTGCGGTTGCGCCATCGTTAGTGAGCTCGACGTCATACGGAGCAATGCCTGTCGGTAGCTCGCTCGTGACTTTGCCTGAAGCGAGATCAACGATTCCGAGAGTGTTGTTGAGGGAGAGGCAAACCAAGGCCCTTGAGCCATCTTTGCTAAGGCGGATGCCGCATGGGAAAGAGTTGCCCTTGCCTTCAGGACCTGCGAGGTCGATGCTTCTCTGCAGAGTCCATGCACCAGAGGCAATCGAAAACACGTGCAGCCTGTTCTCGCTGTTCGTGAAATACACCTTCTTTCCATCAGCCGAGACATCCAATCCCCACAGCGATGCTCCACCCGGGCTCGAGACCTTCGCTGTCTCCTTGAGAGATCCGGCGTCTAGTACGCGTAAGGCATCGCGGTCCTTCACGAAAAGGGTTCGGCCATCGGGAGACAGCTTCATGTCAACGGGGCGTGCGCCTTCGAGTTCCTGGACCACGCCGGCAGGGGCCAAGAGTTGGCCCGTGGGCATAAGCTGGTTGTCGACTTGCTGGGCTAAAAGGAGTGCGGTTAGGAGCATGGCTGTTGGCTTAGTTGATGGTGAGATGGAGTTTGACCTGCACGGCCGGGGTCGTGGGGTCTGAATCCTGGATGGTGACTAGAAAAAGGCGCTTGCCAGGTTGAATTACCCTGCCGGTTATCGTCCCTGTAAAGCTATCCAAGGTCAGGCCCGGGAACAGCTCGCCTTCTGTAACTGAGAAGTGATAGCCCGGCACGCCGCCTCGAAATGGAATGGCCAAGTCGACTGGTGCGCCTACTTTGAATTCTCGCTTCACCTCAGACTCGTTCACGGCGAGCTCGTCAAACGCGGCGGTTTTTCGCACGCGGTATCCGATTGCCTGCAGGCAGAGCAGGTGGGATTTTGTGATGAGCCAGCGACGTGCTTTCATCTTCGCGAAGTACTCGCAGCCGTATCCGCCGTAGAGGCTGATCGGGTCGATGACGTTGATGAGATGTTCGCTGGCATCAATCTTTGGTGCAAACCCCAGATAGCGCACCAGGCGAGGGTCGTCGAGGCTCGTCTTACGGGCAGCACCGAAAACTGGATATGTTTCTTGAAAGCAGAGCGCGTGACCCATCTCATGAATCGCAATCGAGTAGAGGTCTTGTTGTTCATTGCGCAGGCTCCCGCTGTACCACCAGTCCTCGTCACCCTTTGTTAGGAACCAGCCGAGCTGGTTCCAGTTGCCCCTGGTTTCAAACTCGACCGTGCCAGAGCGGCGCAATGGAATAGGCTTCCACCTCACGGATTGAGGCAGACCCACTAGTGAGGGTGATCCGCCGGCACGCATCTCGTCGTGCTGGATGCCGCAGATGTACATCATGTAGCCGTTGTATGCGCGGGTGTTCACATGCGGGCGTTGAGTGACGAAGCCGTCCGGGTTCCATATCGGTGTGCTCTCCGCGCCCACTGGGACAGTGTCCTGCCCATTGTCGAGCATGAAATAGGCCCAGTCGCTTGCGGCTTGCTTCAGCACGGCCGATACTTCGTTTCTCGAGGTGAATCCGGTTCGATCTTCGCTGAAATCCAGATGTAGTGGATAGCCCCCGTTTGCGCTCGGTTGATCCTGATCAATTATAGCTACTGGCATCATCTGCCGCGCCACTTCTTTACCGCCGGCAAAGACTTGGATGAGGAGCTCGTGGGCCTCATCCATTGCGTCGCGGTCTGGAAAAATGGCGATGTGGAACTCAGGGCTTTTGGCTGCCAAGAGGGTGATTCTCTTGCCGATACCCGTTCGGTCTTCGGAGTCACTACGGTCGAAGTGAATTCGGCTTGACGTGCCGCTCAAGTACACCTGTGCTGGAAAGGTCAGAGATTTCGGGAGCTGCAGACTGAGCTTGATGGCGGGATTCGCGATTTGGCCTTCCCAATCCAGCAGCGTAATGCCTCGCTGAGTCACGTCGCGCCCAAACGCGTCAAGAACGCGGATGTCGGATGGTATCGCAGCTTGAACACTGAGCAGGGCAGCAGCGATTGGGGCGAGCATGCCTTCAAGTGTAGTCGCAGAGGCTCGGTCGAAGAAAATGTGATCGCCTCGTGCAATTTAACTAGCCATTGAAAACGACAGTCAAGAGAATTTCGTACATCTTCAGGTTGTCCGTCGTTTTTCCGTGTCGAAGACCTTGCACTTTGTGCTAAAAGGGTTTTCAATAGTAGAGGGAACGCGCGTTACAAGGGCGAGGCGAGGAGATCGATCCCGATGGCATCTTTGGCATGGGCCGCAAAGTGGGTTGGACCGGCATATGATCCGCGACAGGATCTAGGCGTTTTCGCGTTCCGGCGTAAGGTGCGCTTCGACACGCTGCCCAACGAGCTCTGCGTCCGAATCTCCGCCGACAACCGCTACAAGCTGTACGTCAACCAGCAGCTCGTCGAATTCGGCCCTCAGCGCGGAGATGCCAAACACTGGTTCTACGAGGTCGTGGACCTCGCGCCATATCTCAAGAAAGGCGAGAACGTCATCTGGGCGCTGGCCTGGAACTTCGGCTACATGGCCCCCATGGCGCAGATCACTGTCCGCACCGGGTTCGTGCTAGAGGGGGAGGGGCTCTCTACTCCGGCAGAGTGGGAAGTCGCCAAGCTCGAAGGCTGGGATTTCGAGATGATGCACTCCAGCGGCATGGGCCACTGGTACATCGACGTTGGCCCGGGCGAGATTATTGACGGACGCGTGCTGCCTCACTTCAACACCATCGCGGGGCAGGATGGGCTTGATTGGAAGAAGCCGCACGAGATTTCGCAAGCTGAGGAAAGAGGGGCAAACGGAGGCGGAACGCCTTGGAACCTGATTCCGCGCTCCCTGGCACCGATGCGCTACGACCTGCGAGAAGTGACTCCGGTCGTGAGAAAGCTGACCGACAATACGGCCGTTATGCTGGATGCCTGGCAGCCGATCGGTGGCGGCCGCAAGATCGTGCTCGACTTTGGCGAACTGCTTTGCGCTTATCCACGCCTGAAGCTGAGCGGCCCAGAGGGCACTAAGGTGAAAGTCACCTATGCGGAAGCTGCTTGGAAGAAAGACGGCGGCAAAGGGAATCGGAACGACATTGTCGGCAAAGAGATTCAGGGCTATCAGGACGTCTTCATCATCGGCAAAGACGAATGCACCTTTGAGCCTTTGTGGTGGCGCACGTTCCGATATGTGCAAATAGAATCGGACCACGAGGCGGCTCTGGTGGAGTTCGAGGCTATGGAGACCGGCTATCCCCTCCAGGTTGAGTCTTCCTTCGAGGCGGATCATCCGTGGGCGGAGCCGATTTGGGATGTGGGCGTTCGCACCCTGCAGCGGTGCATGGGGGAGACCTATTTCGACTGCCCATATTACGAGCAGCTTCAATACGTGGGCGATACGCGCATCCAGGCGCTCCTCACCTATTACTTGACGCGCGACCGAGACCTGCCGAGAAACGCGATTGAGACGATGGCGTGGTCGCTGATGGAGAACGGGCTTACGCAAAGCCGCTATCCCAGCCGTCAGCTTCAGGTCATCCCGCCCTTCAGCCTCTGGTGGGTCGTGATGATTCGCGACCAGGTCATGTACGACCGAATGGGCGCCTTCGACAACGTTCAGCGCGCGAAGATTCAGGCGGTTTTGAACGCGACCGAGCGACTGCGCAAGCAGCCCGATGAGGCGTTCTGGAACTTCGCCGATTGGGTGCCCGATTGGCCCTGGGGCGTGCCTCCGAGCGGCGTGAGCTCGACCATTCACCGGCTTTGTTGGTTCCTGGCGCTGGCCGCCCACATGCAGGCGTTCTCACCGGGCGGCGACGCAACCAATGACGCGGCGCGAATGATGCTCGTCCGCCGCTTGAACTCGGAGTTCTATACGAGGAGAGGATTTGTGTCGCACGAAGACGACGAGGATTGGCAGCCGAGTGAGCATGCCGAGGCCCTGTTCCGGCTCTGCCAGATCAGTCTGGGCACCGATCCGTCGCCCTGGCCCGGAGAGGCTCTCGACCATGCGGGAGCGGCGAAGTGCACGTACTACTTCGACTTCTACAAGCATCAGGCGCTCCAGCCGGATAATTACTTCGAGCTCCTGCGGCCATGGCATGGGATGATCGAGGATGGGCTGACGACGTTCGCCGAGAATCCGGAGCCGACGCGGTCCGACTGCCACGCCTGGTCGTCGCATCCGGTGCTCGGCTTCTTTCAGATCATCGCCGGCGTGACTTCCTCTGCGCCGGGATGGACGAAAGCGCGCATTCAGCCTCGTCCCGGGAATCTTAAGAAGTTCGATGCGCGGATCGCGCATCCTGATGGCGAGCTGCGGGTGGCTTATGAAGGCGGGAAATTGACGGTCGAGACGCCGGTGCCTTCGGAGCTGATTTGGCGTGGGAAGAAAGAGCTGCTGCAGCCTGGCGGCCACGTTATCGACAGTAGCGCATCAGCGGAAGCAACGGCTTCTGCCTAGCTAATCAAGGTATCGGATGTCACTCTCCCAATCTTGCGCAGCGTGATAGATCCGAGCAAAAGAGATCATCTCTCCTTGAATTCGTAGCACGGCAAGGTGAGCGTGCCCCTTGGGCCTCTTCCAGAATGGTCAGCATCGATAAGTCTTCCCGATCGGGAACGGGTCTTGCTAGGGCTTGATTCTTAATGAGCTCTCGGCATGAGGATTTGATGAAGGAGATGTAAACTCCATAGCGAGCTGCGTTCCAGAGCCAGATCTCGCTTAGGTCGATCTCAGCTTGCGGAGAATACTCGAGCCTCAGGCGGCATTCTCCCGAATCCAGGCTGCGCGTATGCTGCCAAGTCACTCATCGACATGTCTTTCACTCAGACCCCTTCCCGCATCGCATACGGCCAGAGCCTCATCGACTTGCGCGAGAATCTCCGGCATGAAAAATCCCCTCCGATCTCCTCCTCGGCGACTAGAGAGCTCACGTAGTCCTCTACCGACGCGTAGCCGCTCATCTTCGCCCGCTGCTCGGCGACGCGGTAGACCTGTTCTGACAAGTGGATATCGGGCATGGCTCTCCTCGTTTGACGCTGTAGAGCCATTTTAACGTTTCGGGCTACGCCAGATCGTCGAGGTTGGAGGTGACGGTCCTGGAAAGGGTGGAGGAGAGCGCTCCTCGGGCGGGGGCGGAGCCGACTCGGCCGGCGCGAATCCAGGTCAGATACTCGTGCGCGTAGCGGCGCTTGACGGCATCGCGAAGCGACTTTACGTAATCCATGGCTTTAGAGTTGTCGTGCATGTGTGTCCTTGAATCTGTCTAGAAGAAGGTCCACCTCTTATCGTCCCGGGCATTCAAGGCAGAATCCCGGAGTCACAACGCTCTCTTAGAAGGTCACTATTGTACAAGATTAGGAAGCCGACTTATAAAAATCTCGTCAGCATCTATTCTGCGCCTGTTGGCATACGGGTTGTCCCCAAGTGAACGCCTAGTGCGGAGAGTGCGAGGCCAGGCAAAATTGCTATCCATCCCTCCTCAGTCAGTCCCTCGCCGATGCGGAGACCGCCGGCAACGATTAGGGAGATGCCAGTGAGCAGCGGGTATAGGCCAGCGATCCGAACGAGCCGAGCGACTGATCGTTGATCGGCGGGCCGAAATCGCGAGTCAAGCAACCTTATACAGATCACAATGCTGGCAATGCTGGCGATACCGAGAATCAGTGCCAGTGGAAACTGCAATCGACTAGTTGGACCTATGCTTCCATCGGAGCGCACGCCCTCTCCCATCAGGTTGCCGACCGCACCACCGCATGTGCCTGGACATCCCAGGGCAGTGAGAACAATCGCTAGCCACACCCTCGAGCCCTTGACCTCCATTCGACGAACATACCGCCTCGATCTTCATGGCTGTCGGCAAACAGTTGAATACGAGTGCCAGTTGAGCACATACACGATCCAACAAGAGGTATCTTCCGAGCATGTCGCAGGACATTCTCAATCGCGTTAGAAAAGTGACCGTCGAAGAGCTGGGTGTGAAGGAAGAAGAGGTGGTGGAAGCCGCGTCCTTTACGGAGGATCTTGGCGCCGACTCCCTCGACGTCGTCGAGCTCGTCATGGCCTTCGAAGATGAGTTCGGCATCGAAATTCCGGACGAAGAGGTCGGAGAGATTAAGACCGTGGGCAACGCGGTCGAGTACATCAGCAAGAAACTCGGATGATCGAGCCTTCCGGGCGCGTCGTTGTCACCGGCGTAGGTGCCGTGACCCCATTGGGCACCGGCGTCGATCTTTTCTGGTCACGCCTGCTGGCCGGTGAAAACGCCATCGGCCCCGTCACGCACCTGGACGTTTCCGATTACACGACCCAGATCGCCGGCGAAGTCAAGGACTTCAACGCGGAAGACTGGATGGACAAGAAGGAGGCGCGTCGCACCGACCGCTTCATCTGCTTTGCGGTTGCCGCCGCGACCATGGCGCTTCAGGATTCCGGCATCGAGCTGAACGATGAGCTGCGCGACGACTTCGGCGTCTTAATCGGATCGGGTATCGGCGGACTTACGTTTCTGGGCGAGCAGCACCGGCGGCAGATCGAGGGTGGGCCGGGGCGCGTATCGCCGTTCCTCGTGCCTTACATGATTCCGGACATGGCGAGCGGCTATGTGTCGATCGTGCATGGGCTCCGGGGGCCGAATACCTGTGTGGTAACCGCCTGCTCGACGGGTGCGAATGCGATCGGCGACGCGTATCACATCATCAAGCGCGGCGATGCGACGGCGATGCTGGCGGGTGGGAGCGAGGCTCCGATTAACGAGCTCGGCATGGCCGGCTTCTGCTCGGCTCGGGCGATGACCACGCGGAACGACGATCCGGCTCATGCCTCGCGGCCATTCGACAAGGAGCGCGACGGCTTCGTAATCGCCGAGGGCTCGGCGGTGCTGGTGCTGGAGGATTACGAGTTCGCCAAGGCGCGCGGGGCTCGGATTTACGCGGAGATTGTCGGCTATGGGATGAGCGGGGATGCTTATCACATCACGCAGCCCCATCCTGAGGGCTCCGGGGCGATTCGGGCGATGAAGATGGCTCTGCGGAACGCGAAGCTCGAGACCTCGCAGGTCGGCTATATCAACGCGCATGGAACATCGACCTATTACAACGACAAGCTCGAAACGGCCGCTATCAAGAGCGTTTTTGGCGAGAATGTACCCCCGGTCAGCTCGACGAAGTCGATGATCGGGCACACGCTCGGGGCTGCGGGCGCGATCGAAGGGCTGATCTGCATTTTGGCGATGCGGGATGGCAAGCTGCCGCCGACGATCAACTACGAGAACCCTGATCCGGAGTGCGATTTGGATTACATCCCAAATTTGGCGAGGGATGCGCAAGCGGAGTATTCGCTGTCGAACTCGTTTGGGTTTGGCGGGCACAACGTTACGCTGTTGATCAAGAAGGGCTAATCTCTTAGCTTCCATGCCTGAGGCACCTCCTTCC
>JBGGMI010000124.1:0-3538 GCA_041288075.1 Fimbriimonas sp. | reverse complement strand
TATCCAACCTCCCGCGCCACCGTTCGGGCCTCGTCGAATGTCCGTACCGCCTTACCGCGTGGTCGAGGAATGCTGAGCCGCGTTAGGAGCTCGTCGAACTGCTCCCGGTCCTCGGCCATGGCGATTGCCTCCGGTGAAGTTCCAAGCACCTTTACCTCATGATCCTGCAGCCCCTCAGCTAGATTAATAGCAGTTTGCCCGCCAAACTGGCACACAACCCCAATTGGATGCTCGTGCGCGATGACGTCCAGAACGTCTTCCAACGTCACCGGCTCAAAGTAAAGCCCGTCCCCCGTGTCGAAGTCCGTCGAAACAGTCTCGGGGTTGTTGTTGACGATAATTGCCCGATACCCCATTGCCTGAAGCGCCCAAACACAGTGCACGCAGGAATAGTCGAACTCGATGCCTTGGCCAATGCGGATAGGGCCTGAGCCGAGCACCAAAACGGTGGGCTTCATCGAAGGCTCAGCGTACCAGACAGCCTTGAACTACCGCTGCGACCGCGCTGTGGATAAACTCTCCCTCAACAAATGGACAAAACAATTCGGTGCGCGGTGATCGGCTACGGCGGAGCTTTCAATATGGGCAAAGCCCACGCGGACTCCATGATCAAAGCGGGCATGCAGATGGTAGCCGCGTGCGATCTCGACCCCAAACGCATGGAGCAGGCCGCCAACGACTTTCCGGGAATCAGAACCTACACAAAAGTCGACGACATCATCAACGACAAAGAAATCGACCTCGTAGCCGTCATCCTCCCACACAATCTCCACGCCCCCATCGCCGTTCAGGCCGCCAATACCGGCAAACACGTCGTGGTCGAGAAGCCCATGTGCATCAGCGTCGCCGAAGCCGACGAGATGATCCAGGCGGCAAAGGCAAACAAAGTCATGCTCTCCGTCTTCCACAACCGCCGCTGGGACGGAGACTTCCGAAAGATCCGCGAGCTCATCCAAGAGGGCCTCATCGGCGAAGTCTTCCACATCGAAGCCTGCATGGGCGGGATGCGAGAGCCTGGCACCTGGTGGCGATCCGACAAAGCCATTTCCGGCGGAGCGATGTTCGACTGGGGCGCCCACATCATCGACTGGATCCTCCACTTCATCCCGCAACAGGTCGCCGGCGTCGACGGCTACTATCACAAGCGCCGCTGGACCCAAAACACCAACGAAGACCACACCGAGCTCGTCATCCGCTTCGAAGGCGGAGAAACCGCCCAAGTCGAAATCTCCTCGATCGCCGCCGCCTCAAAGCCCCGCTGGCGCATCCTTGGAACCAAGGGAGCCATCGTGATGAACGACTGGCGCACCATCGAAGTCACCGTCGATCACCAGGGCCATATGGCGAAGTTCGAAGAGCGCGTGCCCGACTCCGACTGGGAGGCATACTACGCGAACGTGGGAGGGCACCTGATGCGAGGGGAAGAGCTGGTGGTGAAACTCGAAGAAGCCCGAAGAATCATCAGCATCATCGAAGCCGCCGAAAGATCATCCGCGGCTAAGGCAACCGCCAAACCCGTGTACGTTTAAAGCCCACATGACAACCCTTCCTCCTGCCGGGTAGCTTCTCGGCAGGGTGGAAGCAAACAGGCGCATCGCGGTTATCATGGCGGGGGGCTCTGGGGAGCGGTTTTGGCCGTTGTCCACGCCGACCCGTCCCAAGCAGCTCCTGAAGCTCACCAGCCCCACGGAAACGATGCTTCAGGAGGCGGTTTCTCGCATCGAGCCGCTAGTTGGGTCGAGCAATGTTTACGCGGCGGTCTCGACGTCCATCGAACAAGCCGTTAGAGACTCAAACGTGGTGCCGCCGCAGAACGTTTGGGCCGAACCGACGAAACGAAATACCCTTGGCTGCCTCTGTTGGGTCTCGGCACAGCTTCTCGCCGTTGGAGATGAGAACGCCACGGTTGCCGTGCTGACCGCCGACCATCAGATCGGCAAACCTCATCGGTTCCGAGAAACCATCCGTGCCGCTCTTGAACTCGCAGAAGAGAAGAACGCGCTCGTCACGATCGGAATCCCACCCACAAGGCCCGAGACGGGCTACGGTTACATCGAAGCCGACTACCAGGACATCAGCCTCGCCTCCAGCGGCCGCGAGGGGTACCACTCGGTCAGCTTCCGGGAAAAGCCGGACGCCTTTACCGCCGCATCCTTCCTTGAGGCAGGCAACTTTCTCTGGAATTCCGGCATGTTTTTCTTCCGACTGGCGTCCTTCCTCCAAGAGCTCGACAATGCGCAGCCTCAGGCGCGTATGACGGTCAACCTTATGGCTTCTGCGCTGGCTAAAGGCAATGCGGTCGAAGCTTCCCAGCGATTCACGGAACTCCCTTCCATTTCCGTGGACTTTGCGGTCATGGAGAAGGCGCAAAACGTATGGGTAGTGCCCGCTGATTTCCCATGGGATGACGTGGGCTCGTGGGACTCCCTCGAACGCACCTTGCCCGCGGACGAGCATGGAAACGTGAGCCAGGGTCAGACGGCTCTGATCGATACGCGCAATAGCATCGTCGTCAATGATTCGGAGGCAATCAGAGTAGGCGTCCTCGGACTCGAAAACGTCATCGTCGTCGCTACCGAAGGTGCGGTGCTCGTGTGTGCAAAAGACCAGGCCCAAAGAGTGCGTGAGATCACCAGCAAGCTCACCTGACGGCTGGTGTCATCTATACCGTCTGTTCGTGACCAAGCCCAGGCAAGCTGCGTTGCGGTCGCCTAGCAAATTTACCTGCTCAATAAACTTATTGCTCTAGCTGGCGCATTATTCGCACCTGTTATTTATACTAGCTCACCTACTAGCACAGTATATCTACCAGGAGCAACCCTTGCGCTAGTCGCCGCAACCCCCTAAAATTACCAGGAAAACCCCCATATATTAACCAGGTCCACGGCATAAAGCCTGTGGAAGAACAAGGCCACTAACCGGCCTTTAGGGGAGACCTGGGATGAGACTTTTCCGCGCAATCACCGTCGCTAGCGCCGCCGTCACCGCCGCCCTCTGCATGGGCCAAACGATCCTGTCGCCAACTCAAGGATTGCTCTCCGGCACTCCGGATTCCAAGTGGGCGACCTACAGTTGGACCACCTCTCTAGGCTACAAAGTGGCCTATCCGCAGAAGGATTCCTACTTCGTCGTGCGGCTCCCGGCCGCAACCTCCTTCGCCGGAAAAACGCACATCGATGTGCGCCTAAGAAACAACCTCGCGCGCCCCGCCCAGATCGAGATGAACGTGAGCTCGAACAATGGCCAGGGCTGGCTAACCTCGATGGTAGTTCTGGGACCTAACGAGGTAGCCGACGTGACGATGCCGCTCTATGAAAGCGAGCAATACGGCCTACGCGCTCTCCCGACTCCGACGGACACTTCCGCGAACCAAACGCGTTCGCTCGGCACCATGTTCCCAAGCGATGTGCGTGGCCTGTACCTCTATAGCAAAGACACCGCCGCTGCCGATGTGACCTACGAATACATCGCGATCACGAACCATAACGTCCCGATGACCGGCTTCGTGGACACCTTCGGGCAGCAGAGGCTGGTCAAT
>JBGGMI010000123.1:0-3828 GCA_041288075.1 Fimbriimonas sp. | reverse complement strand
CCCGGTCTGCAAGACGAACGCCGGGCGCTCCGCCACCAGAATCTCTTGGTACAGCCAGGTGTCGGCCGGGTTCTGATCGATCGGATACCCGAAGTAGGTTCGGTCCGCCGACCGCTCCTTCGATTGATACCACATGATGTGCAACGCGTTCGCGACCGCACGCCCCACGAACGCGGGGTTGTGCGCCAGCAACTTCGATCGAAGGCGCTTGGTGAGACTTTTCAGCATGGCATTTAGATGTCCGAGTTCGGTAGTTAGGGCGGCGCCTCGGTTTTCCTGAGCCGGAAACGTATGACAGTGATCACGCAAGAGCGAGCCTCGGGTCACAATAGGTGTTCACAGGACGGATCGTAGATACGGAGATAAATTTCCAGCAGCTCTTTCGAATGAACGGATTGGTCACCATAGCGAGCAGCGGATGCCGACGGCAGCGATTCCAGATCCTCATGTGCTGGCCCCAATCGCCATCCTTCGCGTGGCTCCAAGTCCCGAGTTTCCGACGCATCTCCGCTTCCGTCCGCACCCACGAGTAATGGGCAACGCCTTGATTTTTCGACACCACCCGATGGTTCGTTTCCAAAGTGATTGAGTCGAAGCCGGGACGTGCCGGCTGAAAATCCACATGGAACGCGCGCTCTTCACAACGGCGGGCCTGTTTTAGGCGTGCCCCTGCGCGGACCGCGACAGGGCCTGGATAAAAACCTCGGCACAGTCGCCAATACCGGTTTCGAGCCTCGACGAACCGGTTCCCACTGATGTGACAGACGAGCAACCGCTGCGGCATCTCTACGGCACCGAATTGCCCGTCGCCGGCCTCAGTGATACATGAGGCGAAGGTTCGCAGGTCCATTACTACCTCATCGGTATCCACTTGGACTATCCAGTCGGCCGATCCACTAAGCTCGTCGATACAGCACTGCCGTTGGTAAGTATCGTTCTCCATGGGGCTGCGACGGGGGCAGAAGTATCTGCCCGGCACGAATCGCATCTTTCCATCCTTGTCCACCTCGCGTAGGCGGTTGAGGCACACGTCGACCGGAACCGGCTTTCCTGTCCACCCACATCCGTCCGTGTCGTAAGAAACAAGGATCTCATCTACTAGATCGTAGTACGACGTGACGCTGCCTTGAAGCCACGCCGGATCGGCCGCCAAGACATAAGCTTTAATTCGCATCCTTCGAACCCAACACGGTCCCTGTTCAATTTCGCTAGAGCACACTGTCGCCAGCAATCACTGCGACAGACCTGCCAAATCTTGCCACTCCACGTTTCGTGGCGAATATATTAGGATCGGGCAATCCGAGCTTCGCGCGGATTCGGGCCACGTTGTTCGTGGTGGGATCTGACATTTCGTGTAACATGACCCGATCGTCAAGCCTGTCGCCCGAGACGTCATAATCGTAAGCGTCCTCGATAACATACAAGCGGTACCCGAAATCCAACAGGTGCCGTAACAGAGTGTTCTGCACTGCTTCGGACCTTCGGCCAGGAACCAGCTCCAGAACAATATCGGGAGCGAGGTTTGAAGGCTGTTCGAGAAGTCGCTGACAGCCGTATATCGCCTCTGGCTCGCCCCCCTCGATGTCCAAGATAATGCCATCCATTGATGGCAATCCAATAGAGCTGCAGTAATCATCGATACGTACTGTTAACACCTGCTTCTTCGTGCCCCGGACTCCTTCTACAATCAATGAGGAACACACGTTCACATCGTCAGAGTGGAACGCTGCTAGCTCGTTGCTTCGACTGTACAGAGCTCTGCTGTCCACGGTTACGTTGTCGAGGTTGTTCGCCGTCACGTTGCGTTCCAAGCGGCCTCGCTCTCGGTCGTTGGGCTCAAATGTATGAACCGTTCCGCCGCAATTGTTTACGCGGGTTGCGAGTAGGAGTGGAAAATATCCAACGTGTCCGCCTGCGACGAGAAAGTGGCGACCTCGATGGGCGAGAAGCTCAAGCAGCAGCGCTGTATTAGGCTCCCACACCCGTTCTTTGTGAGGCCCGTAGAGCATAATGCGACGCTGAATCACATCGTCTCCAGATACGAGCATGTGGAAACCGTCCTTCAAGTCCACTTGGCGTGTCCTACCATGCATATGGGAGTGGTAGTAGGCAACAAGCCGTGCGCGCATTCCGAGCGGGATCCATCGTTTATTGATGGCCCATCCGAGAAGCGCGGCTGTCGGTCGCCTAAGAGGCGTCACAATTCGCGGCAGGGTTAGGAGTAGACCCCGAACTCCAATTCGAAGTATTCCGTTCATCTGGAATCCCCTAATGCATAATCCGGATTCCCGCTGGCCTCGCAATTCATAATTTGCCAACTGAAATCTGGCAACACAGTGCCCAGCTGGTAACCATCGCTAGATGAAGCAAATGGATAAGGCAGCCGATCACTGACCTCGAATCGACACGCCGCATCGAGACGATCAATTATCCCGCCGGCTGCACAGATATACAGATCCATCTGATATGCACCTGGCTTTGGCCACGGTGATCGGAAGCAGAGTTCGCCAGCGTAGGCTCCCGCGTCTGAGAGCCAAGTGCCGACGAGGCGAGAATCAAACTGCGCCACCGCAATGCCCATAGCATTTGTCATGAGCGCCGACACGTAGATTTGACCGAGTGGGTTACCCTGCCGACGAATTGCGAAGCGTACGATTTTGTCGTCGACGGGGTCAAAGCAGGCTCGGGCGGCCTCGGCGAAGACGAATCGGTACTCTCCGCTTCCCGGCCGAGTTGCGCCTGTCACCCCCGGTTGACAGAAGGTGGTACCGGTGGCGTCCAAATACCGGGAAACTCCATCGCGAACCCCGCCGGAGAAACCGACACCGCCCTCATGAAGCATTAGAGTCTTGTCACATAAGGTCGAGACGGCTTGCATGCTGTGGCTCACAAAGAGCACAGTACGTCCGCTCGTCGCTACATCTTTCATCTTGCCCAAGCATCGTTTCTGAAACTCCCCGTCACCCACCGCGAGCACCTCATCCACAATCAGGATTTCACTCTCCAAATGCGCCGCCACCGCGAACGCCAACCTCACATACATCCCCGACGAATACCGCTTCACCGGCGTATCCAAAAACTTCTCCACCCCCGCGAAGTCGACGATCGCGTCGAATTGCTTGTCTATCTCCTTCCGCCGCATGCCCAAGATCTGGCCGTTCAGGTAAATGTTCTCGCGGCCGGTCAACTCGGGGTGGAACCCGGTACCGACCTCCAGGAGTGAGCCGATCCGCCCGTACAGGCGGATCTCGCCAGTCGTCGGCTCGGTGATCCGCGAGAGGATCTTGAGCAGAGTGCTCTTGCCGGCCCCGTTCCGGCCGATGATCCCGACGACGTCCCCCTTCTTGATGTCGAACTCGACGTCCTTCAGCGCCCAGAACGTCTCGGTGGCCGCGCGTTGGAACGGCCGTCGCAGGCGCGAGAGCATCTGCTCGGCCAGGGTGACGTGCTTCTGGCCATGGTGGGCGATCGTGTAGGCCTTGGACAGGCCCCGGACGGAGACGGCGATGTCACTGGGAGACTGCATGTGAAATGAATGGCGGGAGAGTTGGGAGGTCAGGCCCCGGCGGACAGAAGAACTGAACTGGCGTCGTCGAGGCGGGGCCGCCAAACCCCACGCCCAGCCGTCGTCACCCATCGCTCGCTGAGCGCGCAACAAGTCGGATGCACAGGTTGCGCTTCATTCTCGCACCACCCGGTCATGGGTTCCGGCACCAGAGGGCTGGACGTGCCCGGCCATCCGCCGATGCCGGATCAGTTGCCCGAGGCGGCGCGGGAGGCGCCAGAGGGCCCGCGGGTACCGGATCAAGGCCGTCGCACGGAGGCCCA
>JBGGMI010000122.1:0-11336 GCA_041288075.1 Fimbriimonas sp. | reverse complement strand
AACTGCCCCTTGAAGACGTACCTGTCGCCCTCCAGGACCATCTGAGGCTTGCCTCCTCTTACTTCGTTGTAGGGGAGCACCGCATTCACGAAGCCGGTCTTGGCGCTGATGCTGACGAACGCACCGTTGAACGTTCCGGTTGGCAGTATGTTTACGCAACGGAGCGTGTTATCCACCGAATACATGAACCTGGTGAACTGGTTGGCCTCGACGCGATACACGAAGGCGGACGGGTCCTGGCCGCTGGGTTCGGCGACCATCGTAGCGGTTGACCTGGTTTCGGCATCGAACAGCACCACGCTGGTCAACTTGTCATCCTGCTGCCCCACGATGATGCCTGCGCAAGCGTTGCCGAAGGGCGCTCCCGCTCCGACCATGTTTCGCTCGTTCACGAAGGGTGTCACCGCGAGCGCTATGTTTTCCGTTGGCGGCGTAATGGGGAGGGAGAGATAGCGATAGGCGTAGTCGCCGGTGACACTTACGAGCCGCCCATGGTCATCCAGTGCAACCACGCTCTGACTGTCGGGCGCCCATTGCACGGCCGTGAAGATTCCGCCGGCGAGGAAGACCTCTGCCGTACCGAGCCCGTTCCCTTCGACATTGCGAATCTGAATGCACTCAAAGCTGCCGTTGTTCACCGCCGCCGCGAAGGCCTTCCCGTCCCACGAAACCGCTATGTCGTGATAGGTGCTGCCGGCTCCGTCCAGAAGCGCATCGGATGAGCCGTCGGCATTAATCGCCCGCAGAGCCCCCCCGTTAGCGAGGTAGATGATGCGATCGTCCGACAGCCATTCGACGCGCCCTGCCGGGACCCCGAGCGACACCGGGCTTGCTCCCGTATTGTCCGAGGTGAAGAGCATCTGTCCGCTGGCGGTCATTCGGACGTATGCGAGCTTGGCTCCGTTGGGGGACACCGCGACATCCGAGAAAGGAAATGCTCCCGCCGACACGAGCGTGGTAATCGCTCCGTTGACCGTGTTGCGATATTTCAGGCTGCCGTTGTCTATGAAGTAGAGCCTCGTTCCACTCGAGTTGAAGTCCGCAGCCGTAAAGCGCGTTCCACTCATCATCGAGGTCTTGCGAAGCCCGTCTCCATCCATGCTTAGCATCGAGGTGCCGTCGGTCGACCAGACCAGCATCGCGTTGTTCAAACTCCCGCTCGTATAGCGGACTTTGACCTGATTGAGCTCGCCGGCCATTCCGACTACCGTCGAGCGGCTGCCGGTGCTGAGGATCGGCTCGGGGGTGCGGGGGCCGCTGACGGTGAGGTTGCCGACGACGTAGTCCTGCATCGGCGGGCCATCGGGTGGGGCCGATCCGCCCTCGCTCCCGCCGCCGCCACCGCAGCCAACGAGCCCTACCGCCGCTAAAGAGAGAATGAAGTTTCGAGTGTGTTGAGCCGTGTGCATCGACTATGATGCTAAGGCACCGACCGTTAAACAATCGTTAAATGACCAAGATCCGGTCAACGAGCGCTTCTGTTGACATCGACCGGCTGCCCGTCAGCTCCCGGAGTTTCTCGGCGCACGTCCGCTCCCCGATCGTGAGGGCGCGGCCCTTTGTGAGAGACAGCATCGTGCCGAACGCGGCGGCGGCAAGCGCTTCCTCTTTTCGGTTTATGAGAAGTAGCGCCGCCGTGCCGAAGAGCTCCGGTTGCCTGGTTACTCCGCCGATAGAACGTAGTGTTGCGAAGGCTTCCTGCACCGAGGCCATAGCTCCATCGTAGTCTCCCAGCGCGAGTTGGGTTGCCGCCTTGTCGGAGAGCGAGACGGCGATGGACCAGGGGGCTCGACACTCACGCTTGATCGCGATGCTTTCCCTTTGATACGCAAGCGATTCTTCGTACCGTCCCGCGAGGTGGCAGGCCATCGCCATCTCATTCAGCGCGGCCCCGCGGCCCCAGGCGTAATTTGCGTCCGAATAGTACACATCCGCCTGGATCGCCATCTGAAGACCCGTCTCGGCGTCTCCCATCCGGTTCGCGATAAGGGCGAGCATGGCGTAGCCGGCACCGATCCAGTTGCTAGTCCCGTTGGCGATCAGGTGATCGAGCGCGCCTTGGCCGTGTTCGAGCGCTTCGTCCAGGTCTCCTTGTTCGGCGAGGGCTTGGGCGAGTTGCACGCGGTTGAGGCCCTGGGCAAGGATGTCACCCAGCTCAGTGGCCATTTCGTATCCGCGCTGAAACCACGGGATCGATTCGGCGAACCTTCGTTGGAACAGGATGTAGTTGCCGCACACATGATGCGCCCTTACCAGGAGAGGTCGGGGTGTCTTATCGACTTTGGCTAGGGCGTCCTTGATGCGAGCCTCCATGACGTGGCCCTGGCCTTTCAGGATCCAATACCAGTCGGCGGATTCGACTAGCGAGAGGCCACTTTCAGGGTCGTGCTCGCTGAGCCAATACCAGGCCGCATCCACGTTTTGGCTATCCGCTTCGATGAGGATGTGATAGCGCGACTCGTCGGCGGTAAAGGCCGCTCGTCCGCAAGCCCGGCAGAGCTCCAGGAAGTAGGCGGCGTGCTTGGAAGCGAGGGCGGACTGTTGCTTTGACGTGAGAAACTCGGAGCCATACTCGCGGATCGATTCGAGGAGGCGGAAGCGGGTGGGCTCGCTGTCCGGCACTCTCTGAATCCACGAATGGACGAGGAGGCTTTCGAGCTGGACGCTGGGCCGGTCTCCCGAGCAGATCGAGGCGGCGGCGTCGAGCGTGAAGCCGCCGCGGAAGATCGAGAGCTCGGTGAGGAAGGTCTGGTTTTCGTCCGTGAGCCTGTCGAAGCTCCAGTCCAGTGCGTCGCGCAGCGAGTCCTGCCGCTTTGCCAATCCCTTTCGCGTTTTGCGAAGGAAGTCGAACCGGTCGCCGAGCTGGGCGAGCATTTCGGTGGGGCTGAAGATGCGGGACTTCGCGGCGGCGATCTCCAAGGCCAGGGGAAATCCGTCGAGGCGCTGGCAGAGCTCGACCACCAATTGGGCGTTTTTGGGTGTGATCGCGAAGCTCGGAAGTGCGGATTTGGCGCGCTCTTCGAACAGCGCCACGGCCTCGCTGGGCCCTGAGCTGGTTGGGTGGAGGCTGAGGGGGCCGAGTAGGAATTCGATTTCGCCGGAGAGCCCGAGTGGGACTTGCGAAGTGGCCACTATTCGCATGCTTTGCGAGTGGGCGAGCAGGTCGGTGACGACGTGGGCGGCGACGACCAGGTGCTCGAAGTTGTCGAGAATGAGCAGGCCTGAACCCACCTCGCGGGCAATCTGTTCGAGGATCGATCGCTCGGGGGTTAGGGGCAAACGCAGTGCCTGGCGGATCGCCTCGGGCACGTCGGAAGGGTCGTTGACGTCGGAAAGCCCGACGTACCATGCCGGTTGAGTGCGACGCCAGAGCTCGGCGGCCAACCGGGACTTTCCGCTGCCGCCCAGGCCGGTGATGGTCACGAGCCGGTTGGTGGCGAGGAGCCGTTTGACTTGCTCCAGCTCGTGCTCCCGGCCGATGAACGAGGAGAGGATGTGGGGGGCGGCGCGGACTTCCGGGTCTGCAGGAGACGCTGTTTGGGGGTGAGTCGATGCTCGCCGATACTCCTCTTCGAGCTTGGCCGCAAGGGGCGCTGCCCACTCGAAGGCAAAACCCTCCAGCAGTTTGCCCTGATAGAGATCGAGATTGTGGGTCTTGCGGAACTCATCGACATCGATCTCGAAGCAGCTCTCCACCAGGCGGACGCCGTTTCGGGTCGCATCGAGGCACTCGCTGCCGAGCGTTTGGCGGAGGAACGTGAGGGAGGTGCGTAGGCTCTGACGGCCCGCATCGATGTCGACATGGGGCCATACCAGCTCGATCAGCTTGTCGCGCCGCACTTCCTGGCCGAGGTGGACGGCGAGGTAGGCGAACACCGCATCGGTCGCGCGCGTTCGAAACCGACTGACCACCACCCCCTCCCGGCATAAGCGCATTCCGCCGAGCAGTTGCACCTTCCACGGAGGCATGGCGCATGGTACCCACGTGGAACGGAGGGCTCCGATCGTAGAGCGCCGGGCTCCAACCTCCGCGAGACGCGTGCGTCCGCTGAGTCAGGTTGGAAGGCAATTTGCCACCCGGCTATGAACTGTACGTCACGGCGTGCGCACGCCGATAGCTGCCTTTTCCACGACGGGCAAATGGACTACAAATGTCCGGGCGAGGTCGTTAGCCGCTCATCGCCTGAGCCCGATAGTGGGGCTCCGTAGCCGACCCGATGCCATCGCGGAGCGTGATCAGGTTTGCGTAAAGTTCGTTCGGCACGGTCACATGGAGCCTCAGCCTCTCGGGTTCATGCTCCAGGGTGCAACCGAGGTCGATGTAGGCGGCCATCACCGCGCGAAACATAAGGTCGTCCGGCAAACCGATATCGAAGGATCCTTCGGAGCCAAACAACTCGATGGACAGTTCTGCGAAACGGTAAGCGCTATGCTTGGGAAAACCTGAAATGCTCGTCTTCCTGAATGCAATTTAGGAGGAAGGCGAGTTCCGCAGGAGTGCGGCTGGGCGATCGGGCTAATAATGCGTTCGGCCTTAGGGGCCCACATACATGGTGGGCTATTTCAGCAACTTTGTTCCGGCAGTTGTAATTCTTCGCGAGAAGCTTTAAGGATGCGGCAAACTACTGGAGTGCGAAGGTATGCCGCGCCGGGCTCCAGGAACATCCTCTTGATTGAGACGCGCAATGGCGAATGCGTGCTGTTCCAGCGCGCACTCATCGAGACGGGAATTGAAGCCACCGTTTCAATCGTTTCCACAGGAGCAGAAGCTCTCCCAATTCTAAAAGGGGCGAGCCTGGACGAACGGCCGCAGCTCATCGTCGCAAGCCATCAACTATGCACCGATGACGAGTCTCTCAATGTTCTCTTGCAGTTGCGGCGGGAGCCGGACTGCATCTGCATCCCCTTAATCATGTTCACCGGCTCATGCGACCGGGCCATGATGGAGCTGGCAAGAGCGTCTGGGGTTAACGCCATCGTGGAGAAGCCGATCGACTACGAAGCTTATGTTGAAGCCGTGAGAGATATCGCGGATTTTTGGCTCCACACGAATTTGCGCATTCGCAAAGCCTAGGCGCCGTTGCCATAACCGCCGCAGAACGAAGCAAATCGTAAAAGTGCGACAAGAGCATCCATCCTCGCTACGGTACAACCCGTTCACTTGAAGGGCGCAGCAGTCGTTGTCGAACAAGATACAAGCTCACGGTTGGAGGTTCGCCTCGATCCGGTGGCGGGCGTTTGTTTTGAACCCTACTCGCTGCAAAGCGACGGCAGCTACAAGAAAGCCGGTTCCTTCTTCTGCTCGGCCGATGACGCTGCCGCCGTCACTGGCGAGGTGCCGGTGCGAATCGTGAACGCCGCCGGCTGGTTCATTGCCAAGTGCCTGGAGAACCAGGTGTGGGTCGCCTACGAGTTCAACAGCCCAGGTCCTTCCCGCTCGGCTCGCATTCAGCCGGATGAGTACGATAGCGCAGTAATCCGCGCTCTGCACGGCTAGGCTCAAACGCTAAATAACCGATCCGCCAACATGTGGCCCACGGTTTCGCTCTTAAACGTATTGATCAGCGGCAGAAAGCCCGAGGCCCGCTCCCGGTTCAAAGCCGCTTTCGTAAACAGAATCGTGCACACGAAGCTTCCGGTAATGTAAGCGCCGCCCATCCCGAAGACCGTCCGCAACGCATTGTCCCGAACGAAATCCTGCGCCGGAACCACCATCCGCCCAGCCGAATCGGTTTCCGTCCGCGCATCCTCCACGTAGAACATCGACGCAATCCGCCCAAGCGATGCGAACACAACGGCCTCCTCTCCCGAGTCCAACCAATCCAGCCCGACCCCCATATCCAACAGCAGCCGAGCGATCATGGGTGCCGAATCTGCCGTTGCCCTGCTCAAGAGAGGAATGGCAAGGTGCCCCTGCGAGGCGGTGCAGTCGTTCCAAGCAGCCGAATCCCCGCTTGTTCCCATCAAGCAAAGCACCCGATCGGCAGGCACAAGGGGGCGTCCAAGCTGAATCGCCAGCTTCTGGGCAAAGGCCGAATACTGGGGAGCCAGCTTATGCGCCGGCAACATGGAATAGCAGCGAACCAAAGGCAGTGACCCCTCGAATTCGGCATACAGGAGGTTGGTCCAAATCTGTGCCGCCGTCTGTAGCGACATGCTTCCGCTGAGTGCGATCTTTAGCCGGCGTTGAAGGGCCTTGATCTTGTCCGGCCCATACGTCTCAATACCCGGCATACCCTTAGGGCAACTTACCTCTTTTCAGGCATTCTCAAGGGCTTGCCAACCCTGGTCTGCAGGGAGCGGGACAGAGTTATTCTTGCCGCCCCCTTCTCCATTCCCGCCTCGTCTCGTGTTAGAGTAAATCGTTTATGTCGAATTCGGAACAGAGCCCGCGGCCCGAGCCGCAATTCCGCGTCCGCGGGCGCAGGCTGGCGGTGGGAGATAAGGTTTATGAGCATGGCGAGCTGATCCCGGCCAGTGAGCTCGGCCAACAGGCCGGAATCCTGATCAGCAACCGCCTCATCGCAAGGGTGCACGAGGTCGACGCCCTCTCCGTCCCCCCGCGTGGTTTCTGGGCGCGAGTGCGCAACCTATTCTCCCGCGAATCTTAGTTCTTCCGATATTGCTGGAACATTGCTAGAGCGCCTTCACTCTAATATGCAGAGAGCAAAGGATGTCAGCCCCGCACTCCGGACTCCCTTCCGGACTTAAGCTGCGGGGCTTTTCCTTGCCAAGCGGTTGCTTTGCCTTGTGGGGAGAGCTTGTGAGGCTCGGATTGATCCTCGACCTGGTAGAATTTGCGATCTGCAGCGCAATAATTGCGATCGCGGGGGAGAGCTATATTTGAATAGGACCGTTTCCGCATTTTCGCAAGAATCATCAGCCGCGGCAGTAATCTCTGATATATCGCAACGGATCCGTAGCGAACTCTTATCAAAACCGATCGCCCTTATCGTGTTCGGCTCGCCAAAACTGAATCTGAAAGAAGTCCTCACCGGCCTTCAAGACACACTCCAGCCAGAGATAATGGTCGGATGCTCATCAGCCGGCGAGTTTGCAGGAGCCCAACTGGCGGAAGGTGCCATCTCGGCCCTGGCAATCTATTCCGACGAGATTGAATTTCAGGTTTGCGTAGGGACTGGAATCAAACGAGATGTGCAGTCTGCCGCCACTGCCTTAACGAGTTGTCTGGGCCAAGACGTCTACCGATTTAGGCATCGATACATCCTGCTGCTCACCGATGCTCTAGCCGGATATACCGAAGAATTCTTAGGAAAGATCAACGAACTCACGGCGGGAGCGTTCCAGATTTTTGGCGGCGGGGCTGGGGACGATGCTCAGTTTCAGAGCACTTACGTCTTTGCCGGAACCGAAATTCTTCAAGATGCGGCAGTGGGCCTGGCCATTCTTACCGACAAGCCGCTAGGTATCGGAGTGCGGCACGGCTGGAAGCCGATCGAACCAGGAATGCGGGCAACTGAAACGGACGGTTTTGAACTCGTTAGCTTAAATGCGGAGCCTGCGTACGACGTTTTCCTGAGGCACGCGCAATCCCGTGAACAGACGTTGGACCGGGACAACCCAATGCCATTCTTTCTGCACAACGTTCTAGGGATATCCACAACGGCCGGATACAAAATCCGAGTTCCACTCGGCTTCACCGAAGGAGGGGGCGTCATCTGTGCTACCGAAATACCGCTCGGAGCCACCGTCAACTTCATGCAAACTGACGGAGGCTCCGCAGTGGAGGCCGCGAGTCTAGCCACCCAAACTGCCCTCTCTCAGATTGAGGGTGAAAACCCAGCCGGTGTGATTTTCTTCGATTGTGTAGCCACACGATTGCGTCTTGGTTCTGGGTTCGGAGCCGAGCTTCAGGCGGTCAGGGATAAGATCGATCCGGCTGCTTTTGTGGGTTGCAACAGCTACGGGCAAGTAGCACGGGTCGATGGTCAATTCAGCGGTTTCCACAACTGTACGGCAGTCGTTTGTGTTATCCCCTCTTAATTCAGGTTCTGATTTAGCCGTTGTTTTCGCCGCTCTGGCTAAGCCTGGCGACCGTCCCCAGGTCGCCTCGCTGCTTGCCGAGCGGTTTGGGGCAACCGAGGCACTTGTCTTCGTTCAAGATGATGAGCTTCACGTGCTCCTCCCCGCGTTAGGCTTCTCGCAGACCCTCCCCAGTATTGCTCGCTGGCGTCAACTTGCTGAAACGGCTGTTAAGAACGGCTTGGCGTCTGGCGAAGTGGTGACTCTAGACGGCGAGACCATTGGGGCTTGCGCGGTGGGATCCACATCAGCAATCGTCTTCTGCGGCGTTTCCGAAATTCAAAATCCAGAAGAGCTCTATCCATTCCTCCAGCTCCTCGACTCTGTGTACAGGCCAGAGCGCAAGTTCTTAGCTCAAGAAGGACGGCTTGCCGTGGAGAGCACAACGGCCCGAGAAGTTCAATCACTTGCCACCCAGGTGGACCTAGCACGCAAGCAGTTGGAGCGGCGCGTTCAGGAGAGAACGGCAGAACTTAGGGCGAGCATACGGGAGTTGGAAGGATTTACTTATTCGGTGTCGCACGATTTGCGAGCACCCCTGCGCGCAATTGTGGCAACGGCACGAATTCTCATCGATGAGCATGCTGAGCAACTGTCCGAAGAGGCGATAGCCCTGCTTAGAAAGCAGTCTGAGCGCGCAATTACGTTAGGAAATCTCATTGATGATTTGCTGCAACTCTCCAGATTAAGTCGAACCGAACTCACGCGGACGAACATAAGCGTGTCTCACGTGGCCGAAGACCTCGCTCAGTCTCTGTTGTCCCACCACAACGGAAGCAACGCCCGCGTTGTCGTGCAACCTGATATGCAGGCTTACTGTGACGCGCAGTTAATGATGCTGGCCCTTCAGAACCTAATTGAAAACGCAATCAAGTTTTCTCCTCAAGGGGGCACGATCTCGGTGGGGCAAGAAGGTGAATTCTTCTTCGTTCGCGATCAGGGCATAGGATTCGAAAACAAATACGCATTGAAGATTTTCCAGCCCTTCGAGCGGCTCGTCACGGCTTCGGAGTTTCCGGGCAGCGGCATTGGTTTAACGAACGTCCTCAGGATCATCGATCGGCACGGCGGCAAGATTTGGGCGGAGAGTTCGCCCGGCAAAGGAACCACGTTTTATTTCACCGTTGACCCTGTGAATCCTGCCTTAGTGGCCGCGTAATTAAATGCTAAGCCTCTGAACTGAACAGGTTTTCTGTCTGCCCCTTCACCGCGCGCCCAACGCCACGTCGGTCTTTAATTAGCCATGCTTCCGGCAAAATGGCTTCCTCTCCTTTTTCCAGTATTCCCTTCGTGGTGAGGATTTGGTAGCGGGGGATTTTTCTTTCTCCGGGGTATTCGGCGTAGCCCATTTTTTCGGCTTCCAGCCGCATTTCGGCGGTGGGTTCTCGTTGGGCGATCATGATGCCGAGGACGGCGTTTTCTCGTTCGATCACTCGGGCGAAGTCTCGGACGTTGCTTAGGTTCAGGCCATTGCCGCCCTTCACCTGGACGACGCTTTGGTGAGTTTGGGGATGGAGGGCTTGCGGGATGAAGGGGGTGAGTGGGGTGAAGGGGGTGAGTCGAGAATTGATCATCTGGCAACCTATGGTGCGGAGAGCCGCACGGTTCCGCTGATTCTGTATTGGGCGGGTGAGGGGCCAGGACTCGGTGCGCTCGTGGACGGTACTGCGCTAACGATGGCATTCAGCTCTGTCTCGAGTCGGCGAGCCACGTCGGGATCGCTGAAACCAGTTGTGGCGTCAAGATAAACGACTCCGAAAAGGTCCGTTGGTATATCCAATCCTTTCTTATAAATCAGAAGTGTTCGACCAGACTTGCGGCCAAAAGCGGCAATAAAATAGCCGAGCTCGATCCAAACATTTGGCCGAGCGGTCATATAGGTGGTCCCTGCCATCGTCAGTGCTGCGTCATCGGGAGTTAGGAGCACTACCGCAAGGTTGCATTTCGCTGACTCGTCTTCAAACTTTTCGATCACCGTTCGCCCCGCGCTTGCGACGCCATCCAGCACAACCGGGTCCATGCCCAAATCGACGCGCAGATAGCTCACGATTGCATCCCTGAAAGCGTGGTCGTGTCCGTGAACCACAAAGGGTTTCAGGCTCGGATACTGTGCCATCGTCTTAGACTTGGCCTAATTCCTCATCGAGGTTCGCGGATTTTGCCATGCTGGTGGGCATCATGAAGTCATTGCGATCATCCTGCGTCGGATCAAGCATGATGAACGCCTTCGCTTTAAGCAAGGCAATCGCTTCATTCCACTTTCGAGCAAACTCGGGCACTTCGGGGTTGGCATGTCCCACGATCTCGAAAGCGCGAATCGAGCTCAACTGATAGGGGTAGTAACTGACCTTCCAGTTTCTTTCATTCGCAGGCATTTCATCGTTCCTAATGAGAATGGCCAGGATAAGGCGAGCTAGCGCTTTTGAGGTGATCTCCCTTTGCTGTTGGGGCTTCAGCGGGATCTCCAATTTGACCGTTTGTTGAGGAGCGCTCACGGCGTGAGAATACCTATTGGCGGGTGGCAACTGGATTGCAGGCGAGGTAGAGGGAGCCGGTGGGCTTTAGCTTGCGATGGAGCTCGAGGAGGCGGGGGGCCATCATGAGCAGGTAGGCCATCATGTCCGAATCGCCGACGATGCGGTGGAGGCTGTCGATGAGCTCGAAGAGCTTTGCGTTGCCCGACTCGCTTTTGAACTGCGTCATGAGGAACGGGCTGTAGGTCCACGTGTCCTCGAAGGTCATGATTTGGGCGTGGGAGTCTTGGCCCTTGTGCTGCTTGAAGAGGAGGTTGTAGTTTCGGGCGGAGTTGAAGGGCGGGTCCAGGTAGATGAGGTCGGCGACTTCGTCGGGGATGGGTTTGTCGACGCCTTCGCCTCGGAGGCGGACGAGGTTGTCTCCGTAGTGGAGTTGGTTGACGAAGTCGGACATCGGTAATGTGTGTACGGGTTTCGGTGGGGGTTTGATTCTGACGAGACGGAACCCCCACCTAACCTCCCCCTCCCGGCAAGAACCATCCGGCAAGGGGAGGAACCCGGAGTCAGCAGAGATACTCAACCTCCCCTCCCGGCACGAACATCCGGCAAGGGGAGGAACCCGGAGCCTCTCCGGGGATGATGATTGATGGTTGATGATTGATTTTTTGAGAGGAAGCGCACGATCATCGCTAGTCCGGGGAGGGTTCCCGGAGTTTCGGACCCTCTCCCCCGGCCCCTCCCCCTCGGAAGGGGGAGGGGAGTTTGGAATGAGGCCCGTGGTTCGGAGGGCTCAGACCATACGCCAGGGAAATCCCCCGC
>JBGGMI010000121.1:0-20100 GCA_041288075.1 Fimbriimonas sp. | reverse complement strand
ATGGCAGTGGGTTTGCCGGCGGCTGTGTTCATGGCCCTCTTAGCAACAACCGTAGCAAGCGCTCTTCTGGGCAAAGACTTTCGCGTCGAGGGTGCTCCAATCATTCCTTGGATATCCTTTGGCGCGTTTTTCCTGGGCTTGCGCGCCTACCACTTTGATTTGGCCTTGCAGCTCAGCAAGGCAACCGCCAATCAGGTGCACGTTTTGGTGAGTGCGGTCGTAGTAAGTGTCGGTCTGAAGTTTTTCCTGATCCCAACGACGGGATTGATTGGGGCGGCCGAGGCCACAATGATCGCTTATGTGGTGGCAACGATTGTCAGCGCATGGGCAGGTCGAAAACATTTCAAAATCCCGATCCCGTGGACAAATTGGGGCAAAATTGGCGCTGCGACATTGCTCATGGCGCTTTGCCTCTGGCCTATGGTGGGGATGAAGGGCTGGTTGGCTTTGGGGCTTCAAGTGGTTGTGGCCTGCGTAACATATGGCATTGCCATGCTTGCGCTGGATACGGCCGGCAGCAGAGGCAGGCTGATGAAGTTGGTGGCGGCGAAGGCGTCGCGGTAAGAGTGAACAAGTAGTTGAATCCATTTCTTTTAGCAATCTACGGGGTTGGTTTGATCGCGCAAGTCGCGATCTTGCTGTTCCTTCTCAAGATGTGCAACATCACAGGAAGGGATTTCTGGTCCGCCCGCAAGATGTTCTCGCCAATCGCCTTCCTTGCGATCGCGTTCTCTATCCAGTTCCTTGGCGCGCAGGTCGTGTTGCCACTCGCCGGTTTCCCGGTGTTGGGGTTTGAAGGCACGGAACTCGTTACGCGAATACAGGCAACGGTTCAAGGTCAGGCAATCCTCTGTGCCTTTTTGGGAGCCTTTGTTCTGGGGTTCGCGCCTCTGTTTTCCCTCTTGAGGCGACGAGATGACAGAGCCGAACCGTATGTCCCTGTCACCAGAATCACTTACGGGGCATCTTGGCTCTGGATGATCATTGGCCTGGGAGCGGCCATTATGCTCGGCGCTTCCTGGGACGGCACGGGGTCCCGGTCGCAGCTCGTGCAAGGTATCGGTGGCCAAATGGGCTATGCGATTTCCTTCTGCGCCACAGTAGCCGCCACCGTGATGCTGCCTTCCCTCTACGCCCGCCGGCACTACGTCATGTGCTTTGTCGTGGTTCTGGTCATCGCATCGGTCTTCCTACCGCTTGGCGGCCGAAGTCGACTGCTCTTGCCGATTCTGCAAAGCGCGATGATTATCACGGTAGCTGCCGGCACTCAGTTTAAGCCGCGCTCACTTGCTTTCTTTGGTGCGGGCCTTCTCACGTTGATGGCCGCCCTCGACCCACTGATGGCTGTCTTGATTGCCAAGAAAATTACATTCGGGCAGGCTGTTGGAGAGTTTTTTGCGAACCTGAACATTGCTTACTTCTTCACGAGCCGAAACTTCGATGGATTCCATAACCTGTCGCTGCTGGCCTTCTACGACCGCATCTCCCCAGACATCGGGCGAATTACTGGCGGAGCCGGCCCTGACTTCATGCAGGAGTATTTCCCGGAGGTCGCCGCTCGAGGGTTTGGATATCCCCCTACGGTTCCTGGCGAGTTCTATCTGATCGGCTCTTGGGTCGGTGTCTTGATCGGCGCCTTTTTCGTAGGGGCTCTGTTTGCCTTCATGCAGGCTTCATATATGCGAGTTCGGAAGGTGAGCACGCTCGTGATTTACTTTGCGGCGCTGCCCTGGGTCGCCTCACTCGGCTATGTCTACTTCGACTTTTTGCTGAAGGATATTGCGGCGGTTCTGCCCGCAGTGATGCTTTGGGTTGTGGATCTGGTTCGCGTTCGACGCGCGACTCCTGTTCCCGTGGTATCGAAACTGCAGCCCATCGAGACGCCGCGACACGCCCTTGGCTAGGACATCCATTTTGCGGTTTCGGCCGCTGAAATGCCGCTACTCCGAGGGCAGCGGCGTAAGACAAAGGAGTGCTTGAGGCATGAGTGCCCGCACTCGCTTAGAAAGAGAACGTGATGCAATCTAACACCTTAACAAAGGCCAACGCGGAGACTCCGCAGAGCGCAATGAGCCGGTCGGAGGTCCCGTTTTGCGGCTTCCGAGCGTCCCGGACGGTACAATCCGTGGTTCAAGTGAATAACAGAATCGCAAGTTTTGTCGGAAGGAACGCTTTCTACTGCGTCCTCATGTGGACGCTCTGCGTCCTCGCGCTTGCCCCAGCTTCTGCGCTGGCGCAAGGTCAGGCGGAATATGTCCTTGGCCCGGAGGATGTGGTTAGTGTGACAGTGGTCGACATGCCGAAGTTCTCGGGCGACTACCTGGTGCCGACTTCCGGCATTATCACTATGCCTGTGGTTGGAGAGGTGAACGTCACCGGCATGACACTCGAGGCTTTGCGCGCTCACGCAGTAAGTAAGCTGAAGGCACGTCTCTTGAAGCCCGAGGTTGTCGTCTCGCTCAAGAGCCCTCGTGCTCGACGTGTCTATGTGTACGGCGACGTTCGAGATCCGGGAGTGTTGGAACTGCGTCAGGGCTGGCGACTTTCCGAGGCGCTTAGCGCTGCCGGGGGCCTTGCGACTGGCATTCAGGAGCAGGATGTGCGAGTGGTGCTCGAGAGAGCGAACTCCAAAGAGCGCATCGAGATGACGCTGTCGGAGGCGCTTAGTGGTCCAAAGGCCGACACGCTTACTCTGGCGCCAGGCGATGTGCTTCGCATCACTTCGGTGGCAATGATTCCAGTGCATGTCATCGGCAAAGTGAAATCACCCGGAATTTATCGGCTTCGAGAGGGTGAGTCCAGCGTACTTGCAGCGATCGCTCAGGCTGGCGGTGTCACAGAAGACGCGAATATCACGTCCGTGCAAATAACGAGGCTTAACGGCGGCGACGAAAAGGTTGACCTTGCACCAGCGCTCATTAAGGGTGAGCCCATTAAGATAGCTAAGCTCAACTCGGGCGACATGGTGCTTGTCCCTGAGTCGCGTGACAGATTTGTAATCATGGGGCACGTCAACAAGCCGGGCTACTATGCCATCCCAAGCGGCACTTCATATACGTTGGTGGAAGCCATCGCACGTGCAGAGGGCAACGAGAAGCGCGGCAGCTTGAGCAAAGTTGGCCTCGTGCGCTACGAGAACGGCAAAGACGTCCGCAAGGTTTATGATGTGGGCCTGTTTACTGGCAAGGGTGACTCGAGACAAAATCCTGTCGTCAGGCCCGGCGACGTCATTTTCGTCCCCGAGACCAACAAGGTCGACATCTTGCAAATATTAAGCGGGCTCGCTTCCAGCGCGCTGTTCCTCGATCGAATCCGGCGCTAGTCGCAACCATCAATCTGTTTATCCAAATCCAATCATGAAGCTGACTCGCCAACCTGATCCCATCGTTGAAACGTCCGCAGGGCGTTCTTCGGGCCTCGAAGATATCGACATTCGTAAGTACATCCTCACGCTCCGCCGGCGCTGGATGATCATCACCGTCTCAGCGGCGCTCGTGATGGCGCTCGTCATCGCGGTAACGCTAGCTCAGAAGAAGGTCTACCTGGCCGGTTCGAAGCTGATCGTTTCCGGCAAGAGCCAGATGGGGACCGGTTCGGTTCTCGACGATCTCTTCGGAGTCGGCATGACCAGTAACGCGGCCACGAAGGTCGAGATCATCAGCAGCTACGACCTGATCACTCGGGCCTTCAACACAATGACCGAGGAAGATCGGGTGCGTGGGTGGGGAAGCCTCATGCCCCCCGGCTGGTCGTTCGAAATCCGTACGCAAAAGGACACGCAAGTCGTGCTCGTTGATGCGCGGTCGTATCGGCCGGAACTCGCCGCAGCGTTTTCCAACGCCATCGTCGAGATGTATTTGAAGGAGGACCTCGCACGCAACAGCGAAAAAGCGAGCAAGGGCCGTCAGTACGTCGAGATCGAGTTGGCAGATTCGCAGACGCAGCTTGCACAGGCCACGCTGAAGCTCGCGGACTTCCAACAAAAGAACCGTGTGCTAGATCCGTTAACCCAGGCGACGATCCTGACCCAGGGTTCGATGAAGCTCAAGCAAGATCTTTTGGAAGCAAAAGCGGATGATTATTCTTCCGGTGGGAAGGTCGCTCTGCTTCAGAGCGAGCTGAAGAAAACGGCTCCGGAGGTCAATTTTGGCCAGACACTTGCCGAAAGCGGCGAATACCAGCAGGTCACCAAGCAGATCGGCGAGCTACAGGCCGAGCTCGCGGCGAAATCCCAGACGTTTACTCCCGAGTCTCCAGAAATTCAGGCGGTCCAAGACCAGCTCAAAGAAGCTCGCAACCGTCTTAAGTCGGTCACGCGAATGCAGGTTGCTTCATCGACCAAGCAACGCAATCCGGCCCTCAACGAACTGGTGGGTGCCTTTAGTGCCGCAAAAGCCGACGCAGTGGTAGCCGAGGCTCGGGTGAACGCACTCGATGCGCAAATCGACGAGATGGGCCGGGATGTGGAGAAATTCCCGGATGTCGCACGGCAGTTTGCCAACCTGCAGCAGAAGGTCGAAGTTTTGAAGCAGATGGTCGACCTCCTATCCAAGCGAAACTTCGAACTCAGCATTGAGGAGAAGACGGCTATGGCGGATGGAATCATCGCCTCCCGAGCCGCTCCGCCCCGTTTGCCGGCATCACCGCGCGTAACGCTCAATCTGCTCGTTGGCCTTATCCTGGCTCTCACAGTAGGCTTGGTCGCCGGTGTGGTTGCCGACATGATGGACAACAAGCTCCACCGCCCAGAGGACGTAGAGGCAGCCACCGGGGTAACGACTCTCGCGATGATCCCTGAGGCAATCTCTGCGAATCCAGATACCGAGCGCCTTTACCTGGGCGAAACGGACCCGAGCCACGCCTTTACCGAAAGCTTCCGAATGCTTCGGAACAACATCTCCTTCATGGCGCCCGACCGGGTTCTGAAGGCCATCGCCGTCACCAGCCCTTCCATGGGTGAAGGCAAGTCGACGACCTCCGCGAACCTTGCCATTGCCTTGGCAATGGACGGCAAGCGCGTGCTCCTGATCGACGTCGACCTTCGACGTCCTAGCGTTCACAACTGGATGAAGGTCAGCCGAGAAGTTGGCTTCACCAGCGTGGTGCGCGGAATGGCTTCGATGGAAGAGGCGGTTCAAAACACCGAGTGGGAGGGCCTTTATTGTCTCGCCGCCGGTCCGTTGCCTCCAGACCCGACGGAGTTCCTTAACTCTGCGAGAAGCCGTGAGGTCATCATGGAAGCGCGCGACAAGTACGACATCGTCATCCTCGACGCTCCTCCTTCCGTAGGCCTCAGCGACGTGCAGGTCATCAGCACGATGGCGGACGGCGTCCTGGTGGTGCTCGGCCTCGACCGAACGCCGAAGCAACTCGCCCTCGAGACGATGCGCCTTCTGCGCCAAACGGGTGCCACCGTCCTCGGACTCGCAGTCAACCGCGTGCCGCGAAGCAGCCATGGCTACTATGGCTATTACGGCTATTACGGCTACTACTACTACGGCTACGACGAGAACAGCAGCAACCCTCAGAAGAACGGCAAGAAGAAGAAAAAGAAGGGTGCCGTTCACACTCCCAAGTCCGGCGTCGGAAGCTAGGACCTGAACGCTCCGCCCTCGCAAGCTATGGTTTGGAGGGTGGAGCCTAAACTACAGAAGACCTGCCACGCCCGCGACTTCGTCACTCGAAAGCACCCACTCGCCGGCGGCAACGTTTTGGTCGATCTGCTCTGGCTTCGTCGCGCCTGCAATGACGCTGGAAACCGGCTCTTGAGCTGCCAACCAGGCAAATGCTAGATCCAGAATCGAGTGACCTCGCTCCCCGGCGAAAGCCGTAAGGCGCTCGACGCGATCCCAATTCTCCTCCGTCATGTAGCGGTCAACCAAGCCAGGTGAGCCCGCGTAGCGAGTCCCTGCTGGTAAATCCTTTCCTCGCTGGTATTTCCCGCTCAGCATTCCGCTCGCGAGAGGGAAGTAGGGGAGCAAGCCCAGGCTCTTTGCCCTTAGCGCGGGGATCAGCTCGCTCTCCGCCTCTCGCTTGAGCAGGCTGTATTCGTCCTGAGCCGACACGAAGGAGGCGATGCCCTGAATAGCGCTGATCCAGTCCGCATCGACCACCTTCCAGGCAGGATGGTTAGAGCAGCCGACATACCGCACCTTGCCAGATTCGACCAGATTGTCTAAGGCCCTCAGGGTTTCCTCTAGTGGCACCGTCTCGTCGGGCATATGAATCTGATAAAGGTCGATATAGTCCGTCTGCAACCGACGCAGACTCGCCTCGGCTGCCCGCTCGACATAAGCTGCAGAGGCACCCTTTAGCGTGCCCGCATCGTCCATGCTGCCGCCAAATTTGGTTGCCAACACGATGTCCTTTCGTCGAGTTCCGAGAACGCGCCCGAGAATCTCTTCGGAGCCACCCTTGTTGCCGTAAATGTCGGCGGTGTCGAATAGGGTGATCCCCTTCTCGATCGCTCGATCAATCACGACACGCGAAGCTGCTTCATCGATACGGCCACCGAAGTTATTACAACCAAGTCCAACCAGCGAAACTGAAGGGCCGTTCTTGCCAAGTTTTCTAAATTTCATTTGATCAGCGACTTGAGAGTGGCCAGGTCTCTTTCGTGGCCCTCATTCTCGACCGGAGTCTCCAAGATAATCGGCACATTCTTGAACCGAGCGTCATTGACGAGCAGGCGGAAAGGCTCGGTGCCAAGCTCGCCCTCCCCGATATGGGCGTGGCGATCGACTCGGCTTCCCAGGCCCTTCTTGCTGTCGTTGCAGTGGATGACCTTCAGCCTGGGGATGCCGATGATCTTATCGAACTCTTTCCAGGTGGCTTCGTAGGTGTCGCGGGTGCGGATGTCGTAGCCGGCCACAAAGATGTGGCAAGTATCGAGGCAGATGCCTATTCTCTCATGCCAGTTCAAAAGCTCGAGAACTTTGGCAAGTTGCTCGAACTTGGCCATCAAAGCGCTGCCCTGCCCAGCCGTCGTTTCCATGCAGACGGTGACGGTGTCCGGCGTTTCGTCGAGCACCCTCTTGAGCGACTTCGCGATGCATGCGAGCCCCACTTCCTCGCCTTGACCCATGTGAGCCCCCATGTGGCTCACCACGTACGGAATTCCATATTTAGCGCAGCGGCCGATCTCACCTTTCATCGCCTCCACGCTCTGCTCCAGCTTGCCGGCGTCTAGAGAGCAGAGATTGATGAGGTAACTGTCGTGACTGACCAGCGACTTGATCTTCGTCTCCTTCACCGCGGCCTTGAAGTCGGCCGCCATTTCATCCGTGACTTCTTTGGAGCGCCATTGCTGCGGGCTAGAGGTGAAAACCTGGACCGCGTTGAAGCCGATCTCCTTTGCCTGACGAACCGCTTTGGCGAGTCCGCCGGACGCGGGCATGTGGGCGCCTAGGAGCTTGGCTGGCATGACCTGAGCGTACCGAATGAAGGAGTGAATCGTTGAGAAGAAATCGTCGTTGTTTTGCCTTCCGAACAATGTTGGCCATCTCTCGAAAAGATTTGCGTAAGAATAGAGGACATGCTCGCAACGCTTACCGCACTTCTCGTTTTTCAGGGCGCAAATACGCTTACGCCGGAGGAAGTAAACGCCGGCTGGAAGCTCCTGTTCGACGGTCAGACCACCAAGGGCTGGAAGAACTTCAAGTCCGAAACGATCCGCCCAGGGTGGAAAGTAGTGGACGGCACGCTCAAGAGTGTCGATCCAAACACGGCAGGCGACATCGTTTCAGCCGATAAGTACGACTGGTTCGAGCTGAAGCTCGATTACAACCTGGACAAGGGCCAGAACAGCGGCGTGATGTTTCATGTCGCCGACGATGGGGAAGCCACGTGGCACAGCGGTCCTGAGATCCAGCTTTACGACGATGAAGGCGTAACCGGTGCCGAGAAGTCGGGATGGCTCTACCAACTCTATAAGTCGAATGTCGACTCCGCAAAGCCGGCCGGGCAGTGGAACACCATGCGGGTGATGATCGCGCCCGATAAGTGCTTCACGGAGATCAACGGCACGAAGTATTACGAATACACGCTCTGGAGCGACGACTGGAACGCGCGCGTCGCAAAAAGCAAGTTCTCTTTCTATCCGGAGTTCGGCAAGTTGAAAACGGGCCGAATTGCGATCCAGGGGGATCACGGAGTGGTCGCGTTCCGGAACATTAAGATCCGCCCGATCAAAGTTCCGACAACGGTTAACTAGATGGCCCTCGACGTCTACGTAGGCCCTCTTTCTCGCTATCACTCGGGCGACTGGAAGACGGTTGCCCAGGTAGCCGCCGAGGCGGCTGGCGTTCCCTACAGCATCGTCAGACCCGAGGGCGATGAGGAAAGTGCGTCGCCGGAAGTCGTTGCCGAGGTGGTCGCCTCGTGGCAGAAGCAGATCGGCCAAATTGTCGAAGCGAATGGGGTGGAGCCGAACCTTTGGGAGGACCAGCCGTCGATCGAATACGTAACCGACCGGCCCGGATGGGAAGGGCTCGCGGGGCTGCTATTCAAATTCGCGTATCTGCTCGCCCCAGATCTTCCGGAGCCACGATTGGTGCCCGACTTCAGCGAGGTTAGCAACGACCCAGCCTTTCGGCGGGCGATGGACGAGCCAGGGTATCTGCACATCCTCGCAGCGTGTGAGCTTTGGATTCCCGGGTCCTTCGAGTTCTTCTTCGAATCGCAAACCGTGGCCGGGCAACAGCTCGGAATCAGCTCGCTGCTGATGCTCAATGCGGCGCTGGATGAGGTTTGTGAGCTTTGGGGGAAGGATCGGCTAGCTCTGCGGTCGCAAGAGTCGGCCCAGCCAGCGCCCGACGCAACTCTCGATGAAGCCGCCCTGCACGGACTTGCGGTGTTCTCCCGCTTAGCGTACGAGGCAACCGAACGCAATGTGCCGATGATTCTGGATTACTAAGCATGACGATTTGGTGCAACGCCGATGTAGGAGCTGAGGGCATCGAGGCGCTCCGTCGAGGCGTGGGGGAGCACCGGCTTTTACTTGCTAGCGAGCAGACCAACAATCTTTCGAGCACAGGCCGGAATCCCTTACTTGCAGAAGCAGAGATCGCGTTTGGACAGCCTGACCCGCAGCAGGCGATGGAACTGCCCGGCTTACGCTGGATTCACCTCACCAGCGCGGGCTACACGCGGTACGACTCGGATGGGTTTCGAGAAGCCATTCGCGCGCGTGGCGCGGTGATGACCAATAGCTCTTCAGTATTTGACGAGGCCTGCGCTCAACAGTTGATGGCGTTCATGCTCGCATTAGCGCGGCAATTGCCTGAGTCCCTCGCCGATCAACTCGGCAGACGTGGATGGCGGTATGAGCAGCTTCGCGCCGAGGCAAGGCTCTTGACGGGCCAGACGGCCGTGATCCTCGGGTTCGGAGCAATCGCGAGGAGGCTTTCCGAGCTGCTCTCACCATTTCGGATGGAAGTCATAGGCGTCAGGCGCACCGTTCGAGGCGATGAGCCGGTGGCAACGCGTCCGATCAATGAACTCGATGAGCTGCTTCCGAAAGCGGACCACGTGATTAATATCCTGCCGGCGAATCTCTCAACCGAGCGGTTGATGAACCGCGAGCGTTTTGCTCAGATGAAGCCGGGATCGAACTTCTACAACATTGGGAGGGGAACAACAGTCGATCAGGATGCGCTCATCGCAGCCCTTGAGTCGGGTCAAATCGGCGCGGCTTATCTCGACGTTACCGACCCAGAGCCGCTGCCATCGGATCACCCATTGTGGACGACGCACAACTGTTACATCACGCCGCATGTGGCAGGGGGTCACCGGGGCGAGATGCTACATATCGTGCAGCACTTCCTCGAGAATCTGCGCCTATACGAGTCCGGCTCGCAGTTAAGAGGTCGCGTGATCTAGCCTTCTTCATCAGCGAGCGCACGTTCGATGCGTTTGTCCGGCACGAGCCAAATGAGCGCGACCACAACGTAAAGAAGACCTGCGAAGAGGGGTTGCCAGTAAGCCACCGCAACTCCAGTAATGTACAGCAACAAGCTCGCCCGTCCCTTTACATCCGATCCAAACGCGCGCGCCAAGGTCGAGTCCTTGCCGTTCACCGCGACGAGGGCACTTTGCAGGATGGTGTAGGCGACCGCTGCCATGAGCAGCACGACTCCGTAAATGGCAACAGGACCAGCCGCGAAGTGGTTCTCGCCCATCCACGCTGTGACGAATGGGACGAGAGAGAGCCAGAAGAGCAGGTGAAGGTTAGCCCAGAGTACTCCGCCGGAGACGTGCTTGCTGGCATGGAGCATGTGGTGGTGATTGTTCCAATAGATGCCGATGTAGACGAAGCTGAGTACGTAGCTCAGGAACACGGGCCACAACTGGACAAGGGCGGTGATTTCCGGATCGTGGGGAGCCTTCAGCTCCAGCACCATGATGGTGATGATGATGGCGAGGACGCCGTCGCTGAAGGCTTCGAGCCGGGTCTTGGTCATTTGTTGCCGGCGAGTTGGTGTTCTTTGAGGATCGGGCTCTCGGCCGCCTTTTGCACGTCTTCGGGGAAGTCCTCGAGGTCGAAGATTTGGCGGAGCTCGATGATCGCTTCTTCGTCCGGGACTCGCTTCGCCCAGTCGATCGCTTCCTCTTTCGAATTCACCTGGATCATCCAGAAGCCGCCAATCACCTCTCGCGATTCGGCGTAGGGGCCGTCGGTGACGACTCGCTTTCCGTTTCTCGTTTGGATTCGGGCACCCTTTGAAGTGGGGTGCAGGCCTTCGCCGGAGAGCATCACGCCGGCCTGGACCATCTCCTCGTTGAACCTTGTCATCCTCTCGACGAGCTCGGGGCTGGGCATGGCGCCGTTCTCATAATCGTTGCCCACAGGCAGGGTTACAAACATCATGTATCGCATTTGATTTCTCCTTTTGCTAAGGCCGCTTGCGGCGGCCTTGTCTGAAGGTTGGTCGCATGGGACGATGGCAAATCGACAGCTTTTTTCTAAACCATCCAGCCCGATCGGAATCTCGGCCGGATGAGGGCGTCGAATTCGTCGGTGCCCTTCGTCTGCATCTTGCGCGCGTCCCACTCGACGTGTGGGCCGTTGGCCCAGATGGCGAGGTTGCCTAGGAGGACGGTTTCGGTTAAAGGCCCGGAGTAGTCGAAGTTGGATCGCGCGGGCTTCCCACCTTCGGCGGCTCGGATGAATTCCTCCATGTGGCCAGGGGACTCCTCGATGGTGATGTCGGGAAGTGCTCCGCCGTCGGCGAGCATGAACTGGGTGTTGGATTCGTCGGGGCTATAGATGGTCGCGTTTTCGCAGACGACGATGACGCCGTTGCCGCCGTACTGCTTCGCGGGCACAAGCGAGGCGGGGGGCTTTTTGCCTCCGTCGTACCAGTGGAGCGCCAATGGAGCCCGGCCCTTGCGCTCGCCGAATTCGTAGTGCACGATCGCCCAGGATGGGAAGCTCTCGCGGTTGTGGCCGCTGGTTTCCGCTTGTACGGCCAGCGGGTCACGAAGGTCGAGCGCCATGTAGGGCATGTTGAAGATGTGGCAGCCCATGTCTCCCAGGGAGCCGGTGCCGAAGTCCCAGAATCCGCGCCATGAGAAGGGGTGGTAGCCGGGGCCGTAGGGCCGCTCGGGGCGAGGTCCGACCCAGAGATTCCAGTCGAGACCCTTGGGGGGCGTGGCAGGAGCTGGTCTTTCCATTCCCTGTGCCCACCAGCCGCCGGCGCGGTCGGTCCAGAGGTGGATCTCCTTTACTTTGCCGAACGTGCCCTTTTGAATCAGAGCGGCGGCCTTTCGCATGGGGGTGCTGGCGGTGCTCTGGTTGCCCATTTGGGTGGCAACACCCTTTTCTCTGGCGAGTCGGGTGAGCTGGCGGGCTTCCCAGATCGTGCGGGTCAGCGGCTTTTCGCAATAAGTGTGGAGGCCCTGGCGGATCGCCATCGACGAGGCGATGGCGTGGTGGTGGTCGGGCGTGCTGATGACGACCGCGTCGAGGCCGCCCTTCATCCTTTCGAGCATCACGCGGTAGTCCTCGAAGGTGGAAGCGCTCGGGTGCTCGATGAGTGCCCGGGTGGTGTTGTTGACGTCGACGTCGGCCAACGCGACTACGTCGCCGTACTGGGCGGCCCACTCCATTCCGCTCCACCCCTTTCCTCCGCAGCCGATGATTCCCAGGCGAAGCCGCTTGGGTCGGGGGCTGCTTGCGTCTGCTTTGCCAACTGCAAGCCCTGCCAGCATCGCCGCAGAACCTGCCAATACGTCACGTCTCGATATCTCTCGCGCCATCGGGCTCAGTTTAGCGTGATAATCAAGGGAATGCGAATCGGCGAGTACCAGGAGCTACATATTCAGCGGGAAGCGCCTCAGGGCGTGTATCTCACCGATGGGCAGGTGGACGTGCTTTTGCCCCGCGCGCAAGTCCCTCCCAGCGCGCGTCAGGGGGACGCGGTTAAGGTTTTCGTGCTTACCGATTCTGAAGATCGGCCGATTGCGACGACGCGGCGGCCTTATGCGGCGGTGGGAGACTTTGCGATGCTGACGGTGGTGTCGGTCACTTCGGATGGCGCTTTCTTGGATTGGGGCATCGACAAGGATCTGTTCTGCCCCATCCGCGAACAGCAGCGGCCGATGCGCGAGAAGGAGCGGTATCTGGTTCGTGTTTATCTGGACGAGGTTTCGCAGCGTGTGGTCTGCACTTCGCGGATCGGGCGGTTCCTTAAGTCGAGCGGCGAAGAGCTGGAGCAGGGGCAGAAGGTGCGGATCATCGTCTCGGATGTGAATCCGGAGTTCATGAGCGTGATCATTAACAAGCGCATCAAGGGCACGATCTTCCGCGACGAGTGGATCAAGGACCTCGCTATCGGAGACTCTGTGGAGGCATTTGTGAAGCAGATTCGGCCCGGGGACTTCAAAGTCGCGATTTCGCTGCGGCCTCAGGGGTACGAGAACGTCCTCGGGGAGCGGGAGAAGGTGTTGGCGGCTTTGAAGGCGAACCAGGGGTACCTGCCGGTGTCGGACCGGTCCTCGCCGGCGGAGATTCAGAAGCGGTTCGGACTGAGCAAGGGGGCTTTCAAGAAGATCCTCGGCTCGCTTTACAAAGAGGGGATCATCGAGATCGAGGCTCGTTCGATTCGGATGGTCACCGACTCCGAGCGGGATTGAGCACTACTTAACGAAGCGGTTAGCGGGGATCGCCTGGTTCACCTTCGGCGTTCCGTAGGTGGTGACGATCGTTCGGCCCATCACCTCGGTGGTTGTCTTGATCAGGAAGTAGGTTTTGGCATCCACCCAGACGTCTCGCTTCATCTGGTCTTTCGCTTGTAAGTGGTAGGTGTTCCTACCCGCCAGCTGCTCGGCTTTGATGGTTACGCCGACACCTTTCTCCGGGAAAGGTGCGCCCCAGGCGGTGTGCATGAGCATGGCGGGAATGTGGGTTCCCGCGTTAGCTGAGATCCCCGTGATGCTTGCGATCCCGCTCTCGATTTTCTCCACCTTAGCCCAATTGCCCGCGCTAAGGAGCCAAATGGTGGAACCGTTTGCGACGAGGTCGTACTTGCTGCCAAACATTGTGTCTCAGCTCACTCGCAGCTTCCCCGGCCGCTGAAAGGAGACGTGCGCTGTTCCCTTGTTAGTGCCCAGAGCGGCGTTGACGTCGACTTCGAGAGTCTTGACTCTATCGTAGGCGGCAAGGCAGCGCTGAACGACCTGCGGGCCGGTTGGCGTTTGTCCTATGAGGAGAATCGAGAGGGCGGCATAGAGCATGCTTTCAGCTTACGCTCCTTTCTGGTAATTCCAAGATTTGATCGTCGGGTAGAGCTCACGATGAGCCGCGTAGGCCCTTGAATAATCCGTTCCTGACGGTTCGAATCGCGTCTTCGATCTGACCACCTGACTGCACGCCTGCTCTACCGTTGGCCAAACACCTGTTCCGACGCCAGCCAGGATCGCCGCTCCGAAGGCAGGCCCCTCGTCAGCCTGTAACGTGACGCAAGGCTTCTCGAATAGATCGGCCAGCATTTGCATCCAGAACTTGCTCTTCGCCCCGCCGCTGGTAACTCTTATCTCCTCCGCGGTTGCCCCGAGCTCGCGGAGGAGGTTCATGCAGTCGAGGAGGCCGAAGCTCATGCCTTCGAATACCGCTCTAGTCAAATGCGCGTTGGTGTGGCGGAGGGTGAGGCCGGAGAAGCTGGCCCTTGCCCTTGGGTCGTTGTGGGGGCAGCGTTCGCCGGTCAGGTAGGGGAGGAAGGTCACGCCGTCGCAACCTGGAGGAACCGTTTGCGCCTGCTCGGCCAAAGTGTCATAGCTCACGCCGGGATGGAAGGTGTCGCGGTACCAGCGCAGGGCTCCTCCGCAGGCCAGCATCACGCCCATCGCGTGCCACTTGCCGTTCGCGTGGCAGAAGGTGTGGGCGGCTCCTTGGGCTTCGTAGCTTGGCGTTTCGAGTGAGGTGAAGACAACCCCGCTGGTCCCGAGGCTGACGCTGATGATCCCGGGAGCGACCGCTCCGGTTCCCACCGCGGCAGCGGCCTGGTCGCCTCCTCCCCCGATCAGCGGAATCCCATCGCTCGTGTGGCCGGTGACTTGATTCGACTCCACGACTCTCGGAAGGATCGCTGGATCGATTTCAAGTTTGGCGAGAAGCTCTTGAGACCAGCTCCGGTTCGGCACGTCGAGGAGTCCGGTCCCGCTGGCATCGCTGACTTCACTGACTTTCTCGCCTGTGAGCTCGAAGCGGATGTAGTCCTTGGGCAGCAGAAGTGAGCGGACTCTCAGGTAGTTGCTCAGCTCGTGGTTGCGAAGCCAGAGCAGCTTGGGGGCCTGGAATCCGGTCAAGGGCGGATTGCAAGTGATCTCCATCAGCCGCTCCCGGCCGATCGCTTCATCGATTTCTAGGCACTCGTCGACCGTTCGCTGGTCGTTCCAGAGGATGGCGGGGCGGATGACCTGGTCGTTCTCGTCAAGGAAAACGGCTCCGTGCATTTGACCCGCAACGCCGATGGCATCCGGCTTCTCGCCGATTTCGCTCATACACTGATGAACCCCCGCCCACCAGTCTTCAGGGTTCTGTTCGGACCAGAACGGCTGAGGCGTACTGATGGGATACTCGGCGGAGGCTTCCTTAAGCACGTTCCCGCGCTCGTCGATGAGAAGCAGCTTGCATCCGGAGGTGCCAACGTCGATTCCGAGTAGCTTTGCCATTCCCGCGAATTATTCCAGTTCCTCGGGGTCCCTTGCTCAGATGAAGCCGGCCGCGCAACCTAGGCACCTACCTAGCCTTGAACCTTGTTTCGGGAGGATTTAGTCTTTGGCGGCTAGGTTTGGAAACGTTAATTTTGCGTCTTGGCGTGAGCGTTCGAATGAATTGTTTTCTGCGCGGACACATTAAATAAAGGATGAAAGAGCGTTTTCGTCAACCAGGTTGCGAAAAAATCCTTAGAAACTACATCACGCACGCGTCCGGTTTGTCTTTCGCTCGATGCGCTTCTCATAGGCGGCACCTTTGATCAGGCGCTTCACGTAGATGCCTGGAGTGTGGATGCAGTTCGGGTCGAGCTCTCCCGGCACCGCCAGCTCCTCGACCTCGGCGACGCACACCTTCGCCGCGGTCGCCATCATCGGGCTGAAGTTTCGCGCAGTCTTGTTGAAGATCAGGTTCCCCGTGCTGTCCGCTCGCTGCGCCTTTACGATGCTCAGGTCGGCGTGGAGGGCGGTTTCCATCACGTACATCTCCCCGCCAAACTCGCGCGTCTCTTTGCCTTCGGCGACGATGGTGCCGTAGCCGGTCTTGGTAAAGAATGCCGGAATCCCGGCCCCGCCAGCCCGGCAGCGCTCGGCCAAGGTGCCCTGCGGATTGAACTCCAGTTCCAGCTCGCCGGACAAGAACTGCCTTTCAAACTCGGCATTCTCCCCCACGTACGAGGACACCATCTTTCGGATCTGGCGCGTCTGCAGCATGAGCCCCAGTCCGAAATCGTCTACGCCGCAGTTGTTGCTGATCACGGTCAGATCCTTGACGCCAGAGTCTCGAATGGCGAGGATGAGGTTCTCGGGGATGCCGCAGAGGCCAAAGCCGCCCGCCATGATCGTCATGCCATCAAAGAGAAGCCCCTCGAGCGCCGCTGCCGCGTCGGGATACACCTTGTTCATTGGCGCAAGTTTACAGCTAACGGAGGGCCCGAGGAGCGGAGGACGGGAAGACCGGAAGGTATGCCGAAAGCTGCTCAAGTGACCGGCTCAGAGCTTCATGAGCTGTCGGATGGCACCCAGGTGATAGGCCATGTGCGGCAGGGTTCCGAGCACCCCCGCAAACATCGCAGGCTCTACCTCCCGGTCAGGAAAGCTGGTTTCGAACCAGTTGAGGAAGAATTCGTACTCGCGCCGAATCGCGATCGCCAGTTGCTGCCATTCCTCCGATGTCGCGGCTTGTTTGTGCCAGCTCGACTCCCAATCACCCTCAACCTTTGGGCCGCCGATGAAGGAGTTGCCGAATTGCAGCGCAAAAAGCACATGGGTGGCGTGAGCCGCGATGGAGCTGCACTCGGGCGATGGCTTGGCAGAAGCTTGCTCAGCAGTTGTCGAGGACAGCGCATCGAAGATGCCCTCCTTTCCCTCGACGAACCAAGTGAAGTCCTGCCCCTGCGGCCGCCCTTCAAAGCATTCACGGAGAAGGATCGTAAAAGCAGGAACGATGTCTATTTCACGCGCCATTTGCTGCCGAGACTACCTAGAGGCGTTTTGCTGATAGGATAGTCCCCGAGAGCCTATGATTCTAATTGCCGCTGCCCTGTCCCTTTCTGCCACCGCCGCATACGAGCCGATCACCGTCGACGGAACGCTATGCCACCCCCGCAACCTGCTCGTCAAGCTAGCTGACGATCAAGCAGAAACCAGCATCGAAGCAAGCGGGGCCGTGATTCTGAAGTCTTTCAAAGAAATCGATTGGGCAGTGATACAAGTTCCGGCCGGCAAATTACAGACCATCCGAAAGCAGCTGAGCCACGCCCCGGGCATAGAAGCATGCACGTTAGATCGAGCCGCCATTCCTGCCTATACGCCCAATGACCCCAAGTGGACGGACGAGTGGCACATGCGACAGATCAAAGCCGATCTCGCTTGGGACGTGACAGTCGGCACGGGTGGTCCCATCGTCGCGGTCATCGACACCGGCGTCAGCATCACCCACGAAGACCTCGCCCGCAACATCTTTAAGAACCGCAACGAGATTCCAGGCAACGGCATCGATGACGATGCGAACGGGTACGTCGATGACTACAACGGATACGACTTCGCCTACGGCGATGCGAGTCCGAACGACGTGTACGGCCATGGAACGGGCTGCGCCGGCTTGGTTGCAGCGGTCGGAGACAACTCGATTGGCATCAGCGGCGTCGCGCCAAAGGCTCGGATTATGCCGATCAAAGCCGCGATCGACTCCGGCTACTTCTACGACTCCGCTACCGTCCCCGCCTACATTTATGCAGCCAACATGGGTGCCCGCGTGTTCTCGATGAGCTACTACTCGGACCGCGTGAGCCAGGCGGAAGAGGATGCGCTGCGGTATGCGTATAGCAAGGGTGTGCTTCCCGTTGCGGCGGCAGGGAACGATGCAAGTGTCCTGCCCTACTATCCCGCTGGATATGATTTCGTGCTGTCGGTCGCCGCTTCAACCGGAGACAATTCCAAAGCAGGGTTCTCGAATTACGGCTGGTGGGTCGATGTCGCCGCACCTGGAGTCAGCCTCACGACTACCAGCGCCGGCGGCGCATACATGGGCTTCGCCGGTACTAGCGGTGCGTGCCCCCACGTAGCCGGTCTGGCAGCACTACTGAAGGGTGCCTCGCCGCTGATAAACAAAACGACGCTGAGAAACGCTATCGAGGACACGGCAACGCTTCTATCTTGGGATTACTCTTCGCACGGCCTCATCAATGCCCAGGCCGCCATGGACGTGGTTACTTCCGGGACGCCGGCCGAGTCACACGCTGCCAAGGTGAACTTCATTTCCCCGGTCGGCTATGTCAAGCTCGGAACCGGCCCGATCGCTCGAGTCTACGGCCGAAACCTCAGCGGAGCCAAGGTGAAGATCGGCGGAGTGGATGCGCAGATGGCGGGCACGTCTCGAGATTCTGCTTACTTCAAGATTGGCGAAAACACGGGTCTGATCACGGTTGAGAGCGCGACCGGAGAATTGCTCGCAACGTTTTGGCCGCCCGAGAGCAAGAAGCCGGTTTGGCCGCTGAATGAAGCTTCCAGCCCGGGCGCAAGTGTCACCGGCGGGTTCGCGGAAGCCTTGCGCGTCGATGGCCAGGTGGTGAATTGCACTCGCCGCGACGACGGGCTCGTGTACCTTCAGATGAGCTTCCGACGAATGCCGACGAGCGGCCCGGTGAAGCTGGTTATCAATCGCGCCTATTCAGGTGGAAGTGCCGGCAACGAGAGCGTACAGCTTTACAATTGGAGCACCGCCTCATACCCGTATGGCTCCTTTGCGGAGCTCTCCGCAGTCGCACTACCCGCGTCGACGGACGATCTGCTGATCTCCATCCCAGACATCGCGCCGTACGTCGATTTCGAAGGGACCGCGTACCTGCGCATCCTCACGAGCGACGTGCCGTCGGGTGCCGAGTTGAACCTGGACGCCTGTTACTTCCGCAAGTAGGTCTCGGGAACTGCCTGCGTTCTTGGACGCGTTGAAAGATTCACAAGCCCTGCCAATTGCAGGGCGCGTAATCTCAAAACAGAAGTCAAAGAACAATAATGAAGGCAAAAACCATCCTTTCGGGAATGGCGTTTACAGCGCTCGCTTTTGGAGCCGTTTATGGCGCCCTGGAATTTAAAGACTGGCGCGACGCCAATCGAACACAAGCCGCTCTTTCGTCAACCGGCGGAAGCGGGTCTCCCGTACGGCCGGTGATCGATGAAGCGTCGTTGCCTGCATTCGATTTTCGTGCGGCCGCCAAGGCAGTCACCCCCTCCGTCGTGAGCGTAGACCGCCTTCAGCGAACGCGCGGCTTTATGGATGAAGAAGGTGCGATTCAGCAGACGGGCACCGGTTCCGGTGTCGTGCTGACTGCCGACGGCATCGTCGTGACGAACAATCACGTCGTTGCCGGAGCCACCGAAGTGAAGGTGCGCATCCCGAGTGGGCAGACCTACGACGCAAAAGTGCTTGGACGCGATCCCCGCTCCGATCTTGCAGTGCTTCGTATCAACGCGAAGGGCTTGAAGCCGGTCGAAATGGGTGACAGCAACACGATCGAAGTCGGTTCTTGGGTTCTCGCCGTGGGCAACCCACTCGGCTTCGACAATACGGTGAGCGTCGGTGTCGTTAGCTCGCTGAAGCGCAGTCTGCCAATTGGCGGCGGCGTAATGCTCGACGCCATCCAAACGGACGCCGCGATTAACCCAGGCAACTCGGGCGGCGCCTTGACGGACGCTTCAGGCAAGCTGGTCGGCATCAACTCGGCGATCGCGTCGAGCACGGGCCAGAGTGTGGGCATCGGCTTTGCGATTCCCGTCAATCGCGTCAAAGAAGTCGTCGCCGACATCGTGAAGCTCGGCTACGCTCGTTATGCGGGACTAGGCATTCGCTACAACCCGAACTGGGATTCGAAGTTCCTCTCCGAGCCTCAGATCAGGGCTGAGCTTGCGGACATCACCGGCTCGCAAGACGTGCCCACGAAGGGAATCATCGTGAAGTCTCCTTACCGGGACGCGGCCAGCGTTGAACCAGGTGGAGCCGCGGACCAGGCAGGCATCAAGGAGTGGGACATCATCCTCGAGATCGGCGGCACTCCCGTTACGGACATCATTTCGCTGAACAAGGTCTTGACGCCGCATAAGCCGGGTGAAACGGTGTCGGTCAAGTTCTGGTCGAAGGGCCAGACGAAGACCGCACAGGTCAAGCTGCAAGAGCTGCGGGACAAGATCTAACGAATCGTAGTGCCCATCCGTGGAGGCATCTCCTCCGGTCGATGCGCATCGGAGGAGATGCCCCCACGGATGGGGGGCACTACGGCCATTTTTTCGTGATGCACACGACGCTTCGTAGGCGTCGTAATATGTAGGAAGCGGGGGCTTCTGCCACCAGCACCTTTAAAATCAAATGACCCTTCACAGTGACGGCTT
>JBGGMI010000120.1:0-12216 GCA_041288075.1 Fimbriimonas sp. | reverse complement strand
GATCGTCGATACCCACGCCGCAACCATGGGCAAGATCCTTGCGGAGACGGGGATTACGTGCCAGCGGCGGTCTACCGTCGGCGACAACTTCGACCGCATCTGCTCGGTGCTCACGGAAGCACTTTCCAGGGCCGATATCGTGGTCACGATCGGGGGTCTGGGTCCCACGATGGACGACCTCACGAGGGATGCCATTGCGAGGGCTCTGGGTGATGAGCTCGAAAGGATTCCGAAGATCGAAGAGGAGCTGCGGGAGCTTTTTACGCGTCGGAAGCTGCGATGGGCCGAATCGATTCTCCGGCAGGCGGACAAGCCGGCCTGTGCCCGGATCATTCCGAATGCTAATGGCACCGCACCGGGGCTGATCTGCCAGAAGAATGGCAAAACGGTCATCGCGCTGCCCGGTCCGAAGGGAGAGTTCGATCCGATGGCTTTTGGGGCGGTGAAGGAGTTCCTTGCTGAGCTTTCCGGCGAGGTCATTCACTCGGTGCTGCTCCGCGTCGTGAACATGGGAGAGAGCCATGTAGAGGACCTGATCAAGCACCTGATGGAGGCCGAGAGCCCCACCGTCGCTCCCTACGCGCAACCCGGCGAGGTGCATCTGCGAGTGACGGCGAAGGCGAAGACCAAAGAGGAAGCGGCGGCCATCATTGCTCCAACGGTGGAGGAGATTCGGTCGATTCTCGGCTCGAACGTCTTCGCGATTGATGCCACGTCGCTCGAAGAAGCCCTGCAGGCGCTGATGTTTGAAAAGGGTGCCACCGTCTCGGTAGCCGAGAGCATGACCGGCGGCGAGCTGGCCGCTCGCCTCAGCTCGGCGCCCGGTTCCAGCCGGGTGTTCTCCGGCGGACTTATCGTGTATTCGATGGACGCCAAAGCGAAACTCGCGGGGATCGCTCCGGAACAGCTCCAGCTCGAAGGACCGGTCAGCAGTTCCGTTGCGGGCGTTCTGGCTCTGAGCATCCAGTTGGCCCTTGGCACCACCTTCGCGATTGCGGTGGCGGGCAATGCCGGTCCAACTGCAGACACCGGGGACAAGCCCGTCGGCCTCGTCTACATCGCCCTGGCCGGGCCGAACGGTGTCGAAGTGCGCGAGCAAACCTACCGGGCTCAACGCGCCGACGTCCGCAGAAGAACCACCCAATACGCTCTCACCTGGCTGCGGGACGAAGTGTTGAAACTGCCGTAGGGTTTCCGGGTTTCTCCCCTTGCGGCGAAGCCGGAGGGGGAGGTTAGGTGGGGATTCCGGAACCTTCAGCCGCGGCGTGCCGCTCCATTTTCTCCGGAGCCGACACCCCGAGCAGATCGAACGTGGCCTTCAGCGTGATCCTCGTCGCCTCGCAAAGGGCTACACGCGCCTGCGTCAGCTCCGGATCGTCAGGCAGAATCACCCGGCACGCATCGTAAAAGTGGTGGAACGTCCGAGCGAGCTCCACCGCGTAAGTCGTCAACCGATGCACGCCGTAGTCGCGAGCGCTGCGCTCGACTTCGAATGGCAGGTCAAGCAGCTTCTTAATGAGGGCACCTTCGCGCGGATGCACGAGCCGGCGTTCCGGACCCTCTCCCTCAGAAGAGGGAGGCGGTGCCTTGCGGAGTACGCTGCAAATCCGCGCATGCGCGTACTGGGCATAAAAAACCGGATTCTCGTCGCTTTGCTTCGTAGCTAAATCGATGTCGAAGTCCATGTGCGTGTCGTGGCTTCTCATCAGATAGAAGAACCGCGCCACATCCCGCCCGATCCGCATCTGCTCGTCCTCGGACTCCATCGGTGCCGCCGCCTGCCCAAGCTCCACGATCAGGTCTCGCAGCTCGTAGATATTTCCATCTCGCTTCCGCATCGGCGCAGGCTTTCCGTCTTTCAGGAACCGCACGATTTGAAAGATCACGACCTCCAGCTTCTCTTTCGACAAATCGAGTGCGCGCTTCGCCGCATCCCGCTCTTCCGCCGACCGGAAAATCTGCGCGTCAACTTCATCGAAAGGCTCGCCCGACGCCATCGCCGAATGAGGGTCCTCCAAGAAAGCTGCCACCACGGCATGCAATCGCGCGATGTATCCGTGATGATCCGGCCCCAGGATCGTGATCAGTTTGTCCGCATTGGCGGGCCGGTTGAACTTGTCGGCATGGTAGGCGACGTCGCTGGAGATGTAGGTCAGCCTTCCGTCCTTCCTGCGAAGCACTCGGTCCATGTCGTCGCCGAATTTTGTCGATCGAAGCCATAGCGTATTGCCCGCACCCTCGGAAGAGCCGGATGCCACATCGCCAATCTCGTCCTCTTCCTCGCTCGCCTGCTCTTCCCGCTCGATCGATTCGATCCCTTTCTTTGTCAGCACCAGCTTCAGCCGATACGGCTCTTCATCGGCAACTCCCTTCGCCTGCAACTCCTGCAGCAACGCTTCCACACGCCCGCTCTCGTGCAGCGACTGCTCCGAAAACCAGGTGTCGAATTCCACGCCGAACAACCGCAGCGACTCCTTCTGATCCTCCTTGACCTCCTCCTCTGCGAAGGCTCTCAGCAAGCTCTCCGGCTCCCGGGTTTCCGTTGGCAACCTTCGCTTGGCGAAGAGCCGAGCCGCTTCCTGGAAGCTGTTGAATCCAAGCTCCTGCGCCTCGATCTGCCCCTGAATCTCGTGTTCGAACGCGCTGTTCACGAGCATGGAGAGGTTCTCCGTCATCCGCAGCTCCTCTTCCGACAGCTCATCCTTGTCCGAGAGGTGGTGCCACTGCTTGAAGCACTCAGTAATCCCGATTTCGAGAATCTCAAGTGGAGACGCATCGGGGCTTTCCTTGTGGAACTCCTGAATGCGGTGCACCACCTCTGGCGAGGCCACCGGCAGTCGCGCCTGCAGCCGCTTCATATACTCGCCCTTGTACTGCGCTCCCTCCAAGGAGTCTTCGAGCTCTGAGAAGAAGAGGAAGTGCCTCCAAAGTGATTTGGCGAACTCCATCATTTGGGTCGAGTTCACGCCATCGTTGATGTAGTACTCACGATTGATCGTGTGCCCGGCCGCTTCGAGGACCCGGCACAGCGTGTCCCCAAAAGCCGCACCCCGTCCCGATCCGACTGTAATGGGCCCATTCGGGTTTACGGAGACGAATTCGACATTCAAGCGTTGAGGTTTGACCGACGATTCTTGAGGCTTAGCGATGTCCTCTCGAAGCGAAAGAATCCTCGGCACGTACGCGGCGATGAACTCCGGCTTCAGCCGCAGATTGATAAAACCGGGACCGGCCAGCTCGATTGCCTCGAACGCCCCATCAGACTGCAACTCCGCCTGTAGCAGCTCGCCGATTTGCCGCGGCGGCATGCCCGCCTTCTTGGTGGCGACCATGGCAAAGTTGCAAGCATAGTCCCCATGCTCCGGCTGCTTGGTGTCGATAATCTCCACCTGCGCCTCACGAACGGCACCCGGCAGCTTCCCAGACTGGATCAGGGAGTCGACGGCTGACGTGACAAGGCGGGCAAGGTGTTGGCGGAGCAAGGCTAAGTTGTACCTTTCCGGGTTCCCTCCCTATTTTCCGCGGCACCCTCTTCAGGCAGCGAATAAGCCGCTCGCGAGAAAATGGGGAGGGGTTCCCGGAGGTTAGAACACAATAACCGACCGAATTACATCGCCAGTCTCCATCTCGTGAAATGCATCTTCGACATCTTCGAGCCCGATCAGCCTCGTGACCATCGAATCCAAATCCAGCTTCCCTTCCAGGTAGAGCTGCGCCAGGAGAGGAAAATCGTGAGATGGCAAGGCATCGCCGCAGTGACAAACCCGCAAGGCAGCCTTGTTCCAATACACACCTGTCGCCATGTCCCCGAGGTTCAGATTCACGGAATCGGAAGCCGCCGGAAAGCCGATGGTCGTCGCCGTTCCGCCATAAGAGAGCATCTTGATCGCCTGCTCCGTGCACTTCGGAATGCCCGTGGCCTCAAAAGCAAACTCGACCCCGCCGTCCCAGCCATCCTCCGTAAGCTTCCTGACCGCCGCAACCGGATCGACCTTCGAAGCATCCACGGTATGGGTCGCGCCAAAATTCTTCGCCCACTCGAGCTTGGTGGGATTCACGTCCACCGCAATGATCTGCTTCGCATGCTGCAAACGAGCTCCCTGGATGACACTGAGACCGACGCCGCCGCAGCCAATCACCGCGACGCGTGCCCCTGCCCAAACAGGAGTCGTGTTCATCGTGGCGCCTACACCGGTAACGATTCCGCAGGCGATCAGGCAGGCCTTGTCCAGCGGCATCTCCGCCGGCATCTTGATGGCTGCCTTTGAATGCACCACGGTATGAGTCGCGAAGGTGCCGCAGCGAAGGACCTGGGAGCACAGAACGCCATCGCTCTTTCGATGAATCCGCTGCTGAGGACGCAAAGCCATGTAGCAATGCCTCGGATCACCACGACGGCAGGCAGGACACTGCTCGCACGGAGCGCGGTAGGCAATCACCACTGGATCGCCCGGCTTTAGATGCGTGACGCCCTCGCCTACCTCTTCGACATACCCGGCTCCCTCATGCCCCAGCACGATTGGGAATGCCATTCCATTGCCGTTCAGATTCTTAACCGTCAGATCGGTGTGGCACACGCCACTGGCTGTAATCCGAACTAAAACCTCGTTCGGGCCGGGAGAATCGACGACGATTTCACGAATAACGGCAGGAGCCCCCGGCTCCTCCAGAAGTGCGGCTCTGCCTTCGAATGCCATTGCATGATGGTAGCAGATGGGCTAGTTCACTACCGCCAACGCCAGCACTCATCGAACGACACGAGCCAGTAATCTGAGCGTGTGAGCCTCCGCCCGACCGAACGCTTCTCCACTCGCGTCGAGAACTACGTCCGCTACCGCCCCTCGTATCCAGAAGCTGTACTCCGGCTGCTCCAGACCGAATGCGGCCTCAACCCTTCGGCCACAGTGGCAGATATCGGATCAGGCACCGGGATATCCACCGCTATGCTCCTGCGGTCGGGCGCGACGGTTGTCGCCATCGAGCCCAACAAAGAAATGCGCGCCGCAGCCGAAGAGCTGCTCCGTGGCGAGGCAAACTTCCGTAGCGTCGACGCATCCGCCGAGGCCACGACACTGCTGGATCACAGCGTCGACCTCATCGTGGCGGGACAGGCATTCCACTGGTTCGATCATGAGCGCGCGCGCACCGAGTTCAAGAGAATCCTGAAGCCTGCGGGTCAGGTTGCGCTGATGTGGAACGACCGCCTTACCAAGGGCACAAAGTTCTTGGAAGGCTACGAAGCCATTCTCCAACGCTATTCGCCCGACTACAAAGACGTCCAGCATAAGAACCTGTCCGTCGAAGTCCTGCGAGGCTTCTTTCGACAAGGAGCGATGAAGGTTGCCGTGTTCGAAAACAGCCAGTTCCTGGACTATCCGTCACTTGCCGGCCGCGTCCTCTCATCCTCCTACGCTCCAGAAGCGGGACAGCCCGGCCATGAGGAGATGATGGTTGCGCTCGAGCAGCTTTTCGAAGAAACGCAGGAAGCCGGCCAAGTGGCATTCCTCTATGAGACGCAGGTTTATTACGGCGGTCTTTAGGAGCGAGGGCTCGGTACACTGGACGGAATGAAGCTGAAACTCGGGCTCCCGAAAGGAAGCCTGCAGGAGGCGACGTTCTCCCTTTTCGCCCGCGCAGGATTCAATTTTAAGATCTCTTCGCGCTCCTACCAGCCGGTGGTCGACGATGAGGAAATCGAACCGATCCTGCTCCGGCCCCAAGAGATTCCGATCTATATCCAGCAAGGGATCATCGACGCGGGCCTGACCGGCCACGACTGGATCACGGATGCGGGCGCGACGGTTCACGAGGTTTGCGAGCTGCGATATTCAAAGCTCACCAGCAATCCGATTCGAGTCGTCTTGGCCGTCCACAATGACAGCCCCATGTGCGGCGTCCGCGACCTCGAAGGCAAACGCATCGCCACCGAATACATCAAGCTGACCGAGCGGTATCTAAAGCAGCACGGAGTCAATGCGCAGGTCGAGTTCAGTTGGGGGGCGTGCGAAGTGAAGGTGCCGCAGCTCGTCGACGCGATCGTCGTCAACACGGAAACCGGCAACAGCCTCAAGGCGCACAACCTGCGAATAATCGAAACGCTTCTAACTTCGACCACCCGCTTCGTTGCCAGCAAAGAGGCGATGGCGGATGAGTGGCGTCGCAACAAGATCGAGTCGCTGGAGATCCTGCTGACGGGAGCAATGAACGCCTCCAAGCTCGTCGGCCTCAAAATGAACCTTCCGCGAGCTCAACAGGAAGCCATCTTGAAACTTCTGCCCTCGCTCAAGACCCCCACCATCAGCCAGCTCTCCGACCCGGATTGGATTGCCGCGGAAGTGATCCTCAGCGAGCGAGAAGTGCGCGACCTCGTGCCAAGTCTCAAGAAAGCCGGCGCAACCGGCCTCGTCGAATACCCGCTTAACAAGGTGATCTACTGACGCAAGCGGAAGCTCGCCTGCGGATACTGACTCAACAGGGGCTCGTCGAGCCCTTCACGGACCCGTTGGATGCGGTGCGGGCGATGGTGGCAGTCCAAACCCAATACGCCGCCAGCCTCACAACAGCGATCGCCGCAAGAACCCGAAAGCTGCCCAAAGACTGGGAGTCCAAAGCGCTAGCTCCCGGAGGCTCGATCGTGAAGAGCTGGAGCGTCCGGCACACGCTGCACGCGCACACGAAAGAGGATCACGACTTACTTGTGGGCTGCGTAGGGCCGCGGCATGTCGAGCGGTACAGGACCTGGTTTGACGAGATCGTCGAAGGTGGCTTCGACAGCTTGATGGAGCAGATCTACACGGCGCTTCAAGACGGCCCACTGACACGCGAAGAGCTGCATGCTGCCGTTCCTGCATTACGATCCATCCCGCACGCTGGCTGGGGCCGCGACACAGCGGGATTGGCGTTTCAGCGAAAGCTCTGCATCGTCGGCCGGGGGTCGGAGCAAAAGTTTGCTGCGCTCTTGCCGGTCGGAGCCGGTCACCGCTTGGGTGCTCTACTGCGGCGGTACTTGCAAGCATTTGCACCGGCTACCAAGAAGGATTTCTACTACTGGGCGGGGCTGGGGATGGTTCACGTGAAGGCAGCGTTCGAGGAGCTTGCTTCGGAGTTGGAGTCATGTGAGATAGATGGCAAGGCCGGGCAGCACTTCATCCTCAAAACACAGCCGGTTCCCGAGCCACGACCGCTTGGCTTGAAGCTGTTGGCTAAATTCGACGCGCTTCTCCTCGCCCACCACGACAAGTCCCTCTTTCTTCCGCCAGAAGATCGCTCGCGGGTTTTTCGCATAGCCGGGCAAGTTGAAGCAACGGTGCTCTCGGAGGGACGAGTGATCGGCACATGGCGCTTACGGCGGCTCGGATCACGGGCGATGATCGCAGTGGAGCCATTTCGCGAGTTCAAGGCACGCGAAAAAGCCAGGCTCGACAAGGAAGCCGCGCGGATGGCAAAGCTGCTCGGCTTCCAGTCGGTGCAGGTGGAGTTGGTTAGTCCAGCCGCCTTGTAGAAACTGCGTCAAGGTACTCGACCATCAGGGTCGATCCATCTGCGGACCAATGAAGATCGGTGGCAGCCTGCATCAGTGGCACATTGCTTCGCACGGATACGGTTCGGGGCTGCTGGCCGTCGAGGCTGTAAAGCACGCAGACCACGTCGACTCGCACCTTCTCCTCCAACTCGTGACGCTCAACATTCTCGGCACGAGTGAGCACTTTCTTGTTTGCCCATTCCTTTCTCCAAAGGTCAAGATACCGCTCACACACGGCAGGAGGGCTCCTGTCGATGGCACCGACGATCGCGAAGCGGTCCAGCTTCGGCGAGAAGCTGCCAAAGAACGGCACCGTGAACCGTGCCATCTCCTTGACAAGGAAGGGATCCTCCAGCTTCGTGCGCTCCACTTCCCCTCCCGAGAGCTTGACTCGGCACCAAGTCGCTGCCGTCGGCACATCCCCACTCGGCGTGAATTCGAGCCAATACAAATCGCCGGTGGCGGGGTTGTAGGATGCTTCATTCGCATAGCCCTCGATCTTGGCTACTGTCTTTCCACTTGGATAAAGCTTGATTGCTTTCGGCTCCATCCCTATGTAGCCCTCTTTGGCAGAAATCCACCGGACAATTCGACCTGCCGTTCGGGGAAAAGCATGAATCGCCTTCCGCGAGCTCGCATCTAGCAAAACGATTTGCTCCATGGACTCGCACAAAAGATTCGACTCGTTCGCCCACTCACAGTCGCCAGGTGGCAACGTCCTGCTGCTGCCCGTTTTCAGGTCGAGGATGCGGGCTTCGTTCCCTTTGCTGTAAATCAGTTGATCCCCGTCAGGCGACACCTTTGGAGAGCCAATGTTCCGGCCACCGACGAGCTGCTTCCTCCCCACGGGGTCGGTCGCCGGCCTCTGAAAAAGTCCATCCTTGGTAGCCTCATACACGGTTCGGCCATCTGGCGAGACGTCGGCTGAATAGGTGTCCGCGCATCCCACGAGCATCCAGCCGACAAACAGAAGAAGAATCGCTTTTGCCATGTCCACATTAAACAGCAACTTTCCGCAGAAGTTTCCACTAAAAGTGGTTCTGGCAAGCGGTTCTCCCCGAAGGCGTGAGCTATTGCTCGAGCTGGTACCGGAGTTTGAAGTCGTCGTATCGGACGTCGACGAAGAAGCCCTGACCACCGACGACCCCTGGGAGACTGCGGAAAACCTGTCGCTCGCGAAAGCAACGGCTGTCTCGAAACTGAGACCAGACACACTCGTCATCGGCGGAGACACCGTCGTGGCGATCGATAACGAGCAGCTTGCCAAGCCTGAAAACGAAGAGCACGCGCGGGTGGTGCTGCGTCGGCTCTCGGGAGCCACGCACATGGTCATCACCGGCATCACGCTCATCCACCAGGGCCAGTCGGAGACTTTCAGCGTCACTTCCCACGTCAGCTTCAGGGAACTGTCCGATGAGGAGATTCGTGAGTACATCGCAACGGGCGAGCCGATGGACAAGGCGGGAGCTTACGCGATCCAAGGGGGAGCTTCGGCCTTTGTTTCAAAGCTGGAAGGCAGCCTCTCCAACGTGATCGGCCTACCGCTAGAGGCGCTTCGTGACCGGCTTGGCAAGTTCCGCCCTCAAGAACTCGGTGAAATCTGAGGAACTGAGCCGAGCCTTTTCGCGTGCCTCGGCCGCCGCTGAAGACATGCCCGCCGCATCATACAGGTTCGCGAGCTGAACGTAGGCACCGGACACGTGATGCTGTCGGGCCGCCATGAACGCCTGGCCCTCCTGCGTGGACGTCTCGACCGTCGCCCCCAAATGCTTCTGAATCGAAGCCTCGAGAAGTTCGGCAAGCTCGGCATCGTGCTCCCGCCCTCGAGCCGCCGGAACGATCTCGTAAAGGACCGCCAATAAGATAGGTGCCGAGTCGCTGGGCTTGGCATCCAAAACCTCACTGGCGGTTCGGATACCTGCCTGAACCTTCCCCAGGCTCGCCTGCACCTGCGCCAGACGCAATGTATCGTTAACCCGCCGGTCTTCGCTCTTCTTCGTCTTCGCGTGCTCCACCGCAATCTGGAGCAGCTTCTCCGCGACTTCCCAGTTACGAGCTGCTCGCAGCACTTCGCCGTATTGCCAGGCTTCTCCCGGCTCGACGTGTTCAAGGTCCATCTCCTCGACAAGCTCGGCCGCAGCCTTTGCTATGAGTTCCCGATACTGCTCGCCCGTGATTTCCCCTTTGATCCGCCGCTGAATGAGTGAGTCGCTAATCGACTTCAGATTGTCTCGAAGGATCTCCGGCGACATGTCACTGTTCGCCTCCGTGGGATCGATCAGCGTGCCGGTTTGACAGCCAAGGCACGCCATGGCCGCTAGCAGCAGCGGCCACCGCACGATCCTAGTTAATGAGGTAACGCGTCTCGCTAAAGAGTGCATCGCGGTAAATCTCGCTTCCGGAGAAAGTTAGCACCGGTTTGCCTCTGAACTGCATCCCGTGGTAAGGCGTGTTCTTGCTCTTGCTGAAAGTCTTGTTCCGATCAAAAGTCCACTCGATGTCCGGATCGATGACGCAAACCTGAGCAACCGGCGTATCCCCCGGCCTCAGCGTCCCTGCATCGAGCCGAAGAATCTGCGCCGGCTTGGTGCTCAGCTTCCGCACGGTTTCGAGCGGAGAAAGAATGCCCTTATGGGTCAGATATGTGAGCGTAACTGCCGCCGCCGTTTCGAGTTGCGCCGACCCAAAAGGTGCATCCTCGAACGGAACATCCACTTCATGCGCCGCATGGGGCGAATGGTCGCTCGCGATGCAGTCGATGGTGCCGTCGTTGAGCGCCTGATGCAGCAGGTCGATATCCACGCTGGTCCTCAATGGTGGCTGAATCTTAAAGCGCGTATCGAACTCGCCCACGTTCTCGTCCGTGAACGTAAAGTGCATCGGGCAAATCTCGCACGTGACCGGCGCGCCAAGGAACTTCGCCTGCCGAATCATCTCCGCCGCACCCCAAGTACTGACCCGCATCACGTGAAGTTGGCAGCCAGTATGCAGCGAGAGCAGGCAGTTCCGCATCACCGCAATCTCCTCCGCCGCTCTCGGAATCCCCTGCAAGCCCAACATCGCGCTAACAGCGCCCTCGTTCATGCTGCCGCCCTCGGTGAGCGTGGTGTCCTCGCAGTGCACCATGATCGGGAGGTCCAGCTGCACGCAGACTTCCATCGCCTGCGTCATCACCAGGCTGTTCTGAATCGGGAACTGCTCGTCGCTCGCGGCAACGATTCCCGCCTTCTTCATCGAGGCAAGATCGGCAAGCTCCTTCCCTCTCAAGCCGCGAGTGAGGGCGCCCACAGGTGCCACAAACACGCCACCCGCCTCCGGCGACGCAGCCCGGTCGAGAATGAAGTCGATTAACGCCGGATTATCGAGCGGAGGATCGGTGTTGGGCATGCAGCAGATGGTCGTGTATCCGCCCGCCGCCGCCGCCTGAGTGCCGGTAACGATCGTCTCCTTGTGCACACCGCCTGGCTCGCGAAGGTGCACGTGCGGATCGACAAGGCCAGGACAAATCCACAGACCCGTGCAGTCGTACGTCTCATCGATGTCGTCGACGTTGATGTCCTCGCCCAGCTCGATGATCTGGTCGTCTTCGATGAGCACGCTGCCGATAATGTCCAGCTCTTGCGAGGGATCGAGGATGCGGCCGTTCTTCAGGAGGGTTCTCATCTGCTTACTTCTTGGGCTTGCGCGCCTTGGGTTCCTCAGTCTCCTGGTCCGTTCTCAATGGTCGCGTATCTCCGTCGGTGAACGACCAATACAGGCTCGCCATCCGAACAAAAATTCCATTCTCGATCTGCGCTCGGATGGTGGAGTTAGGCCCGTCCGCAGCTTCGTCGTCAAGCTCCACGCCACGGTTGATCGGTCCCGGATGCATCACGAGGCAGTCCGGCTTCGCGTACGCAAGGTTCTCCCGATTGATCTGATACATCGCCGCATACTCGCCCATCGAGCTAAGCAGCCCCTCTTCCATCCGCTCCCGCTGGAGCCGAAGCGTGATAATGACATCCGCGTTATCGATGCCCGCCGCGAGATCGTAATAAACCTTCCCCGGCAGCATCGCCGTCTGCTGCGGAATCAGCGTCCTCGGCCCGACAAACCGCACCTCGGCACCCAATTTGCTAAGAAGCCAAGCGTTCGACCTGGCAACCCGCGAATGCTCCACATCGCCCACAATCGCCACCCGAAGCCCCTCGATCGTTTCCTTCCTCTCCAGAATCGTCAAGGCATCGCCCAAAGCCTGCGTCGGATGCTCGTGCTGCCCATCGCCGGCATTGACAACCGGACCGCCAAAGAACCGCGCGGCCAGAGTTGGCGAACCAGAAGCGCGGTGTCTCATCACCAGCCCATCGAGCCGCTCATACCGCAGCGTTAGGATCGTGTCCTTCAAAGTCTCGCCCTTCTTCATCGAAGACAGCGAAGCAGAGAAGTTGGCAGTCTTAAGAGCCAAATAGTGTGCCGCCTGCTCGAACGAAACGCGGGTCCGGGTGCTGTGCTCAAAAAACAGCATCCCCACAACCTTGTCGCTCAATCGCGGCACCGGCCTGCTCTCGATGATTCGCAGCTTGAAGTCGGCGGCCAGATTGATGAGGTCTTCGATCTGCTGAGGATCGAGCTGCCGTATTCCGAGTAAATGCCTTGGCATGTCTTAGCCTCTCCCCGCCAGTGAAAGCCCCTTTTCGAGCACCACGGCGTCTTCG
>JBGGMI010000119.1:0-9724 GCA_041288075.1 Fimbriimonas sp. | reverse complement strand
GGTGTTGGTGGTGCGCGCATCTATTCGAAGTTGCTGGTGCCGAAGAAGCTAAACGGTCCGGCCCCCGCACTTCTTCAATTCCACGGCTACACAGGCAGCAGTGGCGATTGGAACGATAAGCTGAACTATGTCTCCCAAGGGTATGTGGTGGCGGCCATGGACTGCCGGGGCCAAGGTGGGCTTAGCGAGGATGTTGGTGGGGTGCGGGGGAATACGCACAGCGGCCAGATCATTCGTGGACTTGACGATGATCCGGACAAGCTGCTCTTCCGCCACATCTTCCTTGATGCGGCGCGGCTGGCTCGGACGGTGATGGCGATGCCTGAGGTCGATGAGACACGGGTGGGCTGTACGGGCGGCTCACAAGGCGGAGGCCTGAGCCTGGCTTGCGCGGCACTTGAGCCTAGGATCAAGAAGGCCGCATCCTGGTACCCGTTCCTGAGCGATTACCGGCGCACGTGGGAGATGGATATGGGAGGAAGCGCGTATTCCGAGCTCAAAACCTTCTTTCGGCACTTCGACCCTCGGCACGAGCGCGAGGAGGAGATATTTACAAGGCTCGGCTACATCGACGTACAGCACCTTGCGCCGCGAATTAAGGCCGAAGTGCTGATGAGCATAGGGCTCATGGACACAACCACGCTGCCGTCGACCTGCTTTGCGGCATACAACAAGATCCCGTCGAAGAAGCGCTACGTGGCGTATCCCGACTTCGGGCACGAAGGGCTGCCAGGATTTGGCGACATGGTTTTCGAGTTCTTCTCAGACCTGTAGCGGCTTACTTGAAAGCCTTGGCGTGAACGATCTCGGGGCGATCGGCGTCGGCTGTCTTCCAAGCTGCGAGGAATGCCTTGTGGGCGGCGAGTGCGTCTGACTTTCGGCCCGCCCCTTCGTGTGCCTTGGCAATCCCGAAGAGCAGCCAACCGCTGTTGGGGCGGTAGAAAAGGCCGTCTTTGTAGACCAAGATGGCCTCATCGTAGAGCTTGGCCGCGATCAGCGCTTCTCCGAGGGACTCGTGCGGGAGGCGGAGGTAGATGGGGGGCTCGTCATAGGAAATGGTGCGGTACGTCTTGACCGCTACTCGCAGCTTGTCGAGCCCTTGCTTGGTTTTGGCTTGCGCAACGAGGATGAGGCCCCGGAGCTCGGCGGCCTTCGTCTCGGAGATTCTCCGTTGCGAAATGCCCCAGGAATGGGTCGGTTTGGCTTCACCATTTGCCAGCGCCTTCTCCATCTTCGCTACTTCCTTCTCGGCGGTTTCTAGGTCGCCGGATCTGACGGCAGCCATGCCGGAGAAGTAAGGTCCGTTGGGGGCGAGGTCAGACCACTGGGAGGTTCGCCAGAGGATGTCGTCGTGTCCTTCACCGGTTGCCTTTGCCTCCTTGATACGGCCCATCTCGATGAGATTGGCGGTCATGTACTCCATGTTGTGGCCGTAGTTCCAGTTCGCACTGGTCGTCGCTCCCGGCATTTTCTTGATGTACAGGTCATCCACGTGCTGCGAGTCGCGGAAGGACTTCTGGGCCTCTTCGTACATGCCGACGCGGTTGAAGATGTGGCCTGGCATGTGGACCATGTGGCTTGAGCCGGGGGTGCTGAGGCCGAGTTGGCGGGCGCTCTGGAGGGCTTCCATCGGCTTAAAGCTCTCGACCGCGTGGATGTGATAGTGCAGCGCGGGACCGTTCTTAGGGTCCTTTTTAAGGATGGGCGTAATCCAGGCCATCACCTTCTTCATCTCCTCGCGCAGGTTGCCAACTTTGTCGTACCCGTCGTTCAGGCAGAGTTGGACGCGGATGGCGGAGATGAGCAGCCTTGGCTCCGCTTCGTCTGGATGCGACTCGATGAGCTTGTCCATCGCCTTCTCGAATTCGCTCTCCCGATCGTCTTTCGATGCCGATCTCAGGCGGAAGGCTGCGATAAGCCCCTGCTCCACATCGCTTTCGTCGCCGCAAACTTCGACCGCCCGCTTGATCGCGTATTCGGCTTCGGCTTTGTATTGGCTCGGGCTGTGCCAGGGGAGGGTGAGGGCAGCGTTGAGTCCCAGCCAGGCGGCTCCGCAGGCGGGGTCTTCCTTGGTAGCGTCTCGGAATGTACGAACGGCTTCGTTGAACCAGAAGCAATGGATGAGCGCGTAGCCCTGCCGAATCAATGCCTTTGCCTTGTCGTTGCTGCTGGTGATCGGCAGATCGCTGGAGCCGACACCCTCGATCATCGTGCCGGACGGAAGGGCGAGGATGGAAACCTGCTTCGGCGGCACGCAAGGAGCTTGGGCGTGCGCCATAGTGACGACAGCGAGAAGGGCGAAAGCGGTGGCGGACTTCATTGTCATCGTCCATTATCCTGCCAAACTAGCGGGTGATGGAATATGTAAAGCTCGGCCGCACCGGCCTTATGGTCAGTCGCCTCTGCCTGGGCACGATGAATTTCGGCCCCAAGACCACCGAACCTGACTCATTCGCAATCATGGACCGCGCCCTCGAGCTCGGGATCAACTTCTGGGACACCGCCGACGTTTACGGCTGGACCAAAGGCGAAGGCGTCACGGAGCGCATCATGGGCCGCTACTTCGCGCAAGGCGGCGGCCGGCGCGAGAAGGTCGTGCTGGCGACGAAGGTCTACGGCGACATGGGCGACTGGCCCAACCAGAGCAAGCTCTCGGCTCTGCATATTCGCAAGGCCTGCGACGAGTCGCTGCAGCGACTGCAGACCGACTACATCGACCTCTACCAGATGCACCACATCGACCGGAACACGCCGTGGGAGGAGATCTGGCAAGCCATGGAGATCCTGGTTCAGCAGGGCAAGGTGCTCTACGTCGGGTCTTCAAACTTTGCCGGATGGCACATCGCGAAGGCACAAGGCGAAGCTCGGCGCCGGAACTTTATGGGGCTGGTGAGCGAGCAGTCGCACTATAACCTCAGGGTTCGGAAGCCCGAGCTAGAAGTGATTCCGGCGTGTGAGGATTACGGGCTCGGCCTGATTCCTTGGTCTCCTTTGGCGGGCGGCGCGTTGGCTGGGAAGCCTACGGGTGAGGGTGGACGGCGGACCGAGGGCTGGACTGCAGAAGCCATCGTCAAGGATCGTGAGGTGCTGGACAAGTGGGAGGCACTTTGTGGTGAGCTTGGGGAGGCGCCGGCGGACGTTGCTTTGGCCTGGCTGCTCCATCAGCCGATCGTGACCGCTCCGATTATTGGACCGCGAACGATGGACCAGCTTACGGGGAGCCTGAAGGCATTGGAGATCAAGCTGGACGCTGAAGCGCTCGGCAAGATCGACGCGATCTTCCCTGGTCACAAGACGGCTCCGGAAGATTACGCCTGGTAGTTGCGATAGGGGGGATTCGGGTGAGGGGGTGACCAGCTTGAGCTCACTCGAATCCCCAACAAGTCATCTTCTACTCACACGAATCACCCCCACCCCGCTAACCCCGGTTGATACCTCCCGTGCAACCTAACAGTCGCCCTCTCGTATATTTAGATGATTGTCTAATAATCTAAGGAACATGGATGGACGAGGGCTTTAAGGCGCTGGCGGATCCCACTCGGAGGCGGATCCTTCGGATGCTGGGCAGGGGCGAGATGTCGGCGGGTGATATTGGGAAGGAGTTCTCGATGTCAGCGCCCTCCATATCGCACCACCTGAGCGTGCTCAAAGGGGCGGATCTGGTGGAGGGCCGGCGCGAGGGGCAGCAGATCATCTACTCCCTGAACACCACCGTCACCCAAGACCTGCTGGCGTTCTTCATGGAAGTGTTCCCCGGAAAAGGACAGTTGGAGGAAACCCAATGAGTCTTCGACAGAGCCTTAAATGGCAGGCGCTGATCTTTATGGCGACTTGCGCCAATGCCGCTTACCTGGCTGCGACCTTGCCTGATCGCGTGCCGACCCACTGGAACCTTTACGGCAAACCCGATGGTTTCGGCTCGAAGTGGGTGAACGTATTAATGGGTCCGGCGCTCGTCTTCTTCATCCTTGCCCTAACCTTGCTGCTACCGCTCCTATCGCCGAAAAGCTTGTCGATCAGCCGCTTCGCACCTACGTTCGGGAAGCTGATGGTCATCGTCAGTGCCCTCATGGCGACGCTCTCTTTCGTTATCGGTCAGGCTTCGCAGTCGAACAGCAGTTTTAATATGACCAGCGTGATGCTGGCGGTTATGTTCGTGTTCTTTGCGCTCATGGGGAACCTGATGGGCAAGGTGAAGCGGAACGCCTTTGTAGGAATTAGAACTCCCTGGACTCTGGCAGACGAGCGTGTGTGGGACGCGACTCATCGCGACGCGGCTAGGTTGTGGTTCTTCGGCGGATTGGCCGGTGCGGTTCTCTCGCTCCTCGGCGTTCCCATCGTCGCGGCTATTGTCCTGATCTGCGCGATCACCTTTTGGCCGGTGTTGAACAGTTATCGGCTGTATCGAAGAATCGTAGGGTGAGGCACTGTTCGCTATACCGATTCGAGCATGATTTGATCGTTCGTAAAGACGCAGATCTCGCCAGCGATGCGCATTGCCTCTCTCGCGATTGCCTCGGCATCCATGCTCGTGTTCTCGAGGAGGGCTCGCGCAGCGGCTAAGGCGAAGGGACCGCCGGAGCCGATGCCGGCGACGCCATCGTCTGGCTCGATGACATTTCCATCCCCACCCACGAGGAGCAGGCTGTCCGAATCTGCGACGAGCATGAGGGCGTTGAGCTGACGAAGGATTTTATCGGTGCGCCACTCCTTCGCAAACTCGATCGCCGCGCGCCGAAGATTTCCGTTGTAGGCTTCCAGCTTCTGCTCAAACTTTTCCTGCAGCGCCTGCGCATCGGCCACCGAGCCGGCAAATCCGCAGATAATCTTGCCGTTAGCCAACCGCCGAACCTTGCGGGCTTTGTGCTTGAGGATCGTGGCTTCGCCGAGCGTCACTTGTCCGTCGACTGCAATTGCCGTCTTCCCTTCCCTGCGAACTCCCACGACGGTGGTTGAGCGGATCATTGGCGGGAAGTTACCTTGCCCGGTGAGTCATAATCAGGCCGCACCATGCCCTTTATCTCTGATATCACTGCGCGAGAGATTTTCGATAGCCGCGGCAATCCGACCCTCGAAGTCGACGTTTTCCTTGACAGCGGTGCCACCGGCAGAGCCGCCGTTCCAAGCGGAGCCAGCACTGGAGAATTCGAAGCGGTCGAGTTGCGGGACGGGGATAAGAAGCGATTCAACGGAAAGGGCGTCTCGAAAGCTGTCCAGAACGTCAACGAAGTCATTGCACCCGCTCTGTTGGACCGAGACGCTACGGATCAGACCTCCATCGACGCGGAGATGATCTCGATGGACGGCACCCACAACAAGTCGAACCTCGGAGCAAATGCCATTCTGGGCGTTTCTCTGGCAGTCGCCAAGGCCGCGGCCGTTTACAGTCGGCTCCCTTTGTATAAATACGTCGGCGGCGTGACAGCCAGGGTGCTCCCGGTGCCGATGTTTAACATCCTTAACGGCGGCGCACATGCGGACTCAAACGTCGACTTCCAAGAGTTCATGGTCCTTCCAGTCGGCGCTAAGTCCTTCCGAGAAGCGATGGAGATGGGCGTCGATGTCTATCACCAACTCAAGGCGGTTCTTAAGAGCAAGGGCCTGAGCACGGGGGTTGGGGACGAAGGCGGCTTTGCGCCACACCTGGACTCGCAAGAATTGGCGTTCGACTACATCTTGGAGGCGATCAAGAATGCCGGCTATACGGCAGGCAAGGATATTTTCTTGGGCATCGACGCCGCCGCATCCGAGTTCCACAAGGGCGGCAAATATGTTTACAAAGCGGGATCGACAAGAGAGCGAAGTTCCGATCAGCAGGTCGAGTACATCGTCGGGTTGTGCAACAAATATCCGCTGATCTCCGTGGAAGACCCTTGCGGCGAGAGCGACTGGGAAGGCTGGAAGGCTCTGACCACCGCAATCGGCAACAAGGTGCAGATCGTCGGCGACGACCTTTTTGTCACCAACGTAGAGCGCCTGAATCGCGGAATCGAGAACGACACCGCGAACTCGATCCTCATCAAAGTCAATCAGATCGGAACCCTATCTGAGACTCTCGCAGCAGTAGATATGGCGAAGAGCGCCGGCTACACCGCAGTCATGAGCCACCGATCCGGCGAAACGGAGGATGTGACTATCGCCGACCTTGCTGTGGCGACAAACTGCGGGCAGATCAAGACGGGGGCACCAAACAGGACCGATCGGGTCGCCAAATACAACCAGCTCCTCCGCATCGAAGAGATGCTGGGCGAGACGGCGGTGTATGCAGGCAAGAGCGCTTTCGGTGCCGTTGCAAAGAGGCTTTAACTCGTCAAAAGCTTCCCGAGTGCCAAATCGACGAACAGCTTGTGATCTCGAGTCATGGTCGCGGCCGTTATGTCAGGTCTTCCGAGGTCGGCGTAGGCGGGAGCCCATTCTCCGATATTCGAAATTGGCCTCAAACTGGCGCACAAGTCCCAGTAAGGCAAGTCTGTCGTGTCGACGTCCATAACGCTCAGATAGTGCTCCGTCAACTGCTCCATCGCTTCGACGCCGAGCACCCACAGCACATCCAATCGGGTGATTGCGTGATCGGCCAAGGGCTCTCCGACTAGCGCCTCCTCCCAATCGATGACGGCCACGATGTCCCCATCCCGCCAGAGTATGTTGCCAGGCCAGAAGTCACCGTGTCGAAGCACCAGCTTGTTTGGGTTTCTAATCGGGCGACGCTGTAGCGCCTGACGAATCTCAGATTCTCGAAGCCTATCGTTCGGATCTCTCGTCACCTCACCGAACCCTCTTGTCTGAAGGGGAAGAAAACCCCTATCCATATCAGAGTAGTCGACGCGGTGGATATGCGCTAGCTGCTCTGCAATTTGCCGCACAAACTCGCTTGGCTCAGTTGGATCGAACTCAGGCGCGCCTTCCACAAACTCCATCACAAAGAACGGTTCAGGATGCTCTGCGGACGAACAATCCAAGTAGATCGGCTGCGGTACCGGCAATCCGGCGGAATGCAACGCATTCAGCAGTTGCAACTCCTCTGCTGCCACATCCGCGCTTTGGTCGAACTTGTACCGACAAGGCTGCCTGGCAGTGAGCTTCCGTCGAGAGCCATCGGCCAACTCGATCTCGAAGCATGTCATCGTCGCCGATATCCCGCCTTTTAACGATAAGTGCGATATCAGCCGAGCACCTGGCGCAAAGGATCGAATCGCCTGCTCCAGTCTCGCTTGCACGACGAGGATGTTACTGCGAGATAATGAGAAAATCGGTCAAGTAATCGTGTCCACACCGGAAGGAGACTTAACGTGCCGTGACCATCCATCTCATGAGCGACGAAGAACTCGATCGAACGACGTCCGGACGCCAGTTGGCTGATGAAGCCGGCTACAGTCGGGCGCAGTTCTATCGCCGGTATGCCATCGAAGTCCACGAGCCACCGATGCGCACCCGAAAGCGGCTGCTGCTCGAACGCGCTGCCTTTCAACTGGGCAACTCAGATACAAGCGTGACCGAAGTCGCGTTCGACGCCGGCTTCGGGTCTCTCGAAGGCTTTGCACGAGCGTTTCGGAGGGCATTCGGCATCTCATCGAGCCGCTACCGCCAGCTAGGAGTGCGGGAGTACCGCTTCGATCTGACGGAGCGCGTCCATTTCGCTCCCGGGACATCACAGCAAGGAGACACACCCATGGACATGACACGAACCCTAGTCGCAGAGCACTTCGATCGCCTCGCAACGATTGTGAATGCTTGCGAGCATGTCGATCTGAAAGCGAAAAACCTAAACGTGCCGAGCGCGTTCCCCTGGCCATGCGCGCCAAGAAATCTACGCGAGCTGCTCGATTACTGCTTTCAGCACGAACCGTGGCTGAGCGTAATCACCGACGAGCGGCCAGACGACTGTGCGAACCTGGAGGCCAGAGTGAGCTGGGGCCGCGAGAGGTTCGGCGCGCTGATCGACACTGTCGAGCGAGAGAACCTGTGGGGTCTGACGTTCGTGGACAAAGATTGCCAGCCGCCGCAAGTCTTCAGCTATGGGTTCATCGTGCAATTCACGATCACCTACAACACGTACCACCGCGTCCTACTCGAGGCTCACTTGCGTGAGATGGGACTCATCGAGTAGGAGCTACACCCGGACCAGTGGCATTCCGAGCCACTTTTCCATCGTTGTATAGAACAGCTCCTTCTGCTCCGGCGACGCCTGGCGGACGTTCGCGTTGTGCCAGGCTCCCTTCACCATCAGCTTGATTGCGTTCGTGCGGCCGATGAGCTGCATTTGGGTGGCTGACCAAGGATCGGTTTCGCCGTAGATGAAGATGACGTTCTGTGCCTTGTATTGCAGGTAGTTGTAGACGAATTGCAAGGTGGCCGGATTGTAGACGATCTTGTCCTTTGTGCCCGCTGGTGCGAGGTCCTTGTTGGTTGGATCGGTGAGATGCCGAATGTAGGGCTTGAAATCGGTGATGTCGTAGTTGTAGTAACCGATCTCGCTGAAGGCCTGCCAGATGAACGCCTCGAACTGCTTGATGCCTGCGTCCGAATAGTAGTACATGGCGTTGACTCGCTTGTAGGCGTCCGCCAAGTCGCTTGCCGGAGCGCCCGGCGCGGGCAAGGAGGTTGGTTTGGTGCCGTATTGCCAGAGCGCGAACGGGAATTCCAGCACGCCATATTCAAAGGCCTTGTTGACGCCCATCGGGTAATCCTTTGCTTGCGGGTTCAGCAGCGGAATGATCTCGTCCTGCCTCTTAAGGAACGCAATTTGAAGGTCTCGAATCTTTGTTCGAGTCTCAGGGTCGCCCACGTTGTCGAGGAACTGGTAGATGCGTGGGTCTTCCTGAGCAACGTTCAGAGGTGCGACATAGGCAACGGTTGCGTCGACATCGTTCGGGTAGTAGCACTTGAAGAACAATGAGGTTTGGCCACCTTTGCTGACCCCTGTCGATACCCACTTGCCAGAGTACAACTTCTTGAACGTGGTGACGATGGCGTGCATGTCGTCGGCTGCGTTCTTGATCGTAAGCTGCTCCCAGATGATCGGCGATGGGATGGATTTGCCGAAGTATCGGTGCTCGACAGTGATGAGGTTTGGCCCCGCCAGCATGCGCTGCAGCTCGCCGCCCTGAGGTCCGCGTGCGGCATAGCCCTCGGTATTGAGCAGGACGGGCTTGTCGAATCCTTTGTGCGCCAGGTAGACGTGCTGCCCGAATCTGCCGCCGCCCGGATTCTTATGATCGACAGGCTGCTGGAACGTGATGTCGTAAGTGGAACTGCCGGGGTTGACCATTTCCTTGACTTCCAAAACATTTGGCAGAGCCTTCAGCCTGGCGGCAAGGTCATTTTGAGCAAATGCAGGGGTGACGACACAAAGGATCGTCAGGATAATAGGGAGCCGGCTCACATTCAACAAAGTGCTGCGAATTCTACCGAGACGCTCGGGTTTGATTTCGCTCGCCCAAGGCGGTAAGTTTCAGACAAAAGACTCATTACCAGCTTGACATTTCGCTCAAGTCGTAATAGTGTTTGGTTATGTCTCACTTCACGATTGTCGGAGCTCGCTTCTCAGCCTCAGAATTCCAAACCTATGTGGCACCCATCCACCTTGCGGCGTTCATTCCCAACAAGATCGTGCTGCACAACACCGCGATTCCCAAGCTGTCGCAGCGCCCCCACGGCTTCACCGCCGAGCACATGGTGGGGCTGAAGCATTACTATGAGGGGCTCGGCTGGAGCGGCGGGCCCC
>JBGGMI010000118.1:0-8111 GCA_041288075.1 Fimbriimonas sp. | reverse complement strand
TCCGCCGGAGAAAAGAGCTTGAAATCTCCAACAACGACGATCTGCTCGGACCCGGATGGCACCTCGATCATTAGGTCAACTGCATACCCGAAACGGTAACCTCGCCTGCATGGATTTTGCACTGGGCGCCGAGCATGAGCTGATAAAGGAGATGGCTTACAAGTTCGGCCAGCAGGAGATTCTGCCGGGGCTTCGCGAGCGCGATCGGGAAGCTACGAGCGACCGGAGCATGCTCGACAAGATGGCCGCCGGAGGGATTCTCGGCACCAGCATCCCCGCCACATATGGTGGCTCGGACACCGATTACATCTCGCTCGGCATCGTCTGCGAGGAGCTGGAGCGGGCGGATACTTCGGCCCGGGTTGTGATGAGTGTCCATAGCGGGCTGCACTCCATGACCATCCTGCAGTGGGGAACGGAGGAGCAGAGGGAGCGGTGGCTGCCTGGGCTGGCGAGCGGCAAGCTCGTCGGCGGCTTTGGGCTCACCGAGCCCAATGCGGGATCCGATGCTATCAACATCACCACGAAGGCTCGTCGCGACGGGGATCACTATGTGCTGAATGGGGAAAAGACCTGGATATCCCTCGCCGACTACGCAGACCAGTTTCTCGTCATTGCCCAACTCGAGGGCCAGAATGGGCATGTCGCCTTTATCGTCGAGCGGACTCGCGAGGGGTTTTCTAGCAAGCCGCTTCATGGAAAGCTTGGGGTTCGGGCAGGGAATACGGGGCAAATCTTTTTTGACAATCTCCGAATTCCTGCCGCGAATCGCCTGGGGGATGAGGGGGATGGGTTCCGGGTCGCTATGTCGGCTCTGGATCATGGGCGGTATACGGTGGCGGCAGGGGCGGTTGGTATTGTTACTGCTTGCTTGGATGCTTGTGGCAAATATTGCCATGAGCGGAAGGTTAGCGGCGAAGAAATTGGGCGGAAGCAGCTTGTCCAGCAGATGATTGCCAATATGGTCTCGAGTCGCGATATCGGGCGGCTTCTGTACCAACAGGTGGGCTGGATGAAGAACACGGGCCAAAGGCATACCCGCGAAGTCAGCATGGCGAAGTGGGTGAACTGCAAGAACGCCTTTCAGGCCGCTTCCGACGCGGTAGAGATTCATGGCGCCTACGGCTACAGCGACGAATTCCCAGTCGAGCGCTACTTCCGGAATTCCCGCGGAGCCATGATCTACGAGGGCACCCACGAAATCCACACGCTCGTTCAGGCGGAGTACGAGCTCGGCTACCGCTCGGACCGGCCGCTCAAGCGGACCCTGCCCTCATGGCCTGTGCGGTGAGGGTCCAACCTAGTCACCTACCTAAGCTTAAACCTTGTTCGGGAGCTCTTTCTCAGTTTGACCAGGTTCGTTGAGTTTCGAGTTCCGAATCTAAAGGCGCTACTACTACCGAGCCCCTCCAGGGGTTGGGATGGGAGTAGCGGAGGGCGGAGGGACGGAGAATGGGAGGGCCGGAGGGTCCGAGGATGGGAGGCGGGTGGTGTTTTTTGCGGGTTACACCTTTGTAGGTTTCTAAACGCGAATTTGTCAACCTAATTCGACAAAAATTGTTGGCGATTTTGTAACGAGGCGCACCCGGCCTTAGAAGTGGCTGATTGGGCTAGCTTTGGAAGGCGAGAAGCGTGTCTGAAGGTTCCGCAGGTCGGGAAGTTCTCAGGAGGGAATGGGCAAGCCCTCTTCTCAGTGAAGCGGATTTCCTGTAAAACTGAAGGGCCGCACAAGCATGGAAGCTATGAGAACGCGCACTGCGATTGATTTCTTCGTCTCCGGAGGCACTCTGCCTCCTGGGTCCGCCAGCTATGTCGAACGTGGCTCCGACGGTGCTTTGTTTGAGGCGCTCCGCCAGGGCCGTTACTGCTATGTCCTCAACTCCCGCCAAATGGGCAAATCGTCGCTTTCGGTGCGTACGATGGCGCAGCTCGAGAGCCTTGGGATACGAACGGTCTTCCTTGACCTCACCCAGATCGGAGGCCGCAACGTCACCCCGGACCAGTGGTACACGGGCATCTGCGGCGAAGTAGGGCGCGCGCTCGGCCTGAGATCCGAGTTCCTGGCGCACTGCAAAGCCAATGCCGCGGTTAGCCCGATGCAGCGCTTCTTCGGCGGCCTGCGAGAGGTGGTGCTCGCCCAAATCGAAGAGCCCATCGTGATCTTCGTCGACGAGATCGACGCCACGAAGAACCTCTCCTTCAACACCGACGAGTTCTTTGCGGGCATTCGGGAGTGCTTTAATCGGCGGGTTCACGATCCGGTCTTCAAGCGCCTCACCTTCTGCCTTCTTGGTGTCGCGGTCCCCAGCGACCTGATCAGCAACGCCGCCACCACTCCGTTCAACATCGGCGAGAGGATTCAGCTCCAGGACTTCACCCTCGCCGAGCTGCAAAAGTTCGCCACCGCGCTCGGGCCGAACGGCTCCAAGCTCCTCGATCGGGTGCACCACTGGACCAACGGGCAGCCGTTTCTCACTCAAAGCCTCTGCCAGGCGATCGCGATGGACGAAAAGGTGCAGGCTGCCGCCGCCGTCGACGCGCTCGTCTTCGAGCAGTTCTTCGGCCCCAAGGCGCGAGATACCAACATCAACCTTGCCGACGTCAGCAACCGAGTTCTGAATGGTGGCGCAGGCGAGGCTGATCCGGATGCTTTTAAGGCAGACCTTCTCTCCGCCTATGAGCGGATATGGAAGGGGGGCACCGTCAAGGATGACGAGTCGAATCGGGTCGCCGTCGTACTGAAGCTCTCGGGCCTGGTGAGGTCGGACGGCACGCGGCTCAAGGTTCGCAACCGCATTTACGCCCACGTCTTCGACCATGCCTGGGTCCGGGAAAGCATGCCGGGGCAGGAGCTTCGACGACAGGAGCAGTCGTTCAAAAGGGGCATCTTCCGAGCGACCGTTGCCGCCGCTGCCTTGGTGGGAACCGTCAGCGCCCTGGCACTTTACGCCTGGAACTCACAGCAGCAAGCGGTCACCGCGAAGAAGGAGCTCGATTACGAGCTGTATGTAGCGGACATGAACACCATGCGGCTCTTCGAAGAGAGCGGCGACATCGCCCGAATGGAAGAAGTCCTCGCGCGGGGCCGGAACAGCCCCCATCGCGGGTTCGAGTGGGGATTCTGGATGGGCCGCCTGCACGATTCTCCCGAGGAGTACACGCTGGACTACTCCGCTCCGGGCAAGCGAGAGACGGGCATCCTCTCGGCGGATGGCAAGCTCATCTGCATCCAGGACGCGCTCCTCAACACGGCGACAGTCGTCGATCGAGCGACGAGGAAGGTCATCATCACGAAGAAGATGCCAGGGTTTGACCAGAGGATCATCGCGACCTCAGCGGGGTTTCTGACATTCTCCCCAGCGCCAGGACGCTTCATCGTGGAAGACCTTGTGACGGGCAAGGAACTGCACCGAGCAATGCTCCCATCCGGCGATGGCATGTTCTCGTCCCGCGTCGATTCCGATTACGCGGTTTCCCAAGAACCTGTGGCGGGTGGACGAGTTCGCACGAGAATCTGGAGCCTGGTCACGGGCAAGCCGGTCTTTCAGCCAGTTTTTTACATGGGTGCCAAAAGTGGATTCGTTAATGCTTCCGCCGACGGGGGGAAAGTTCTGGCCAAGGTTGGTCTCGGCAAGGACAGAAGCGCGGCCGTTGTGTTCGATATGCGCACGGGCAAAGAGGTCGACCGTATGGAACTCGCCTCAGACATGGAGCGCGTGGACTTTTCACCGACGGGCACGCTTGCTCTTCTTCGAAATTCAGAGCGCGTTCTCACTTGTCGCGACACGGTCCAGAAGAAGATCGTGTTCGTGAGGAAATGGGCTGAGGGCAAGATCCCGACGATGAGCCAGATCTCGCCCGACGAGAAGAGCGTGATCCATCTCTTCGCAGACGGACAGATGGAGGTCACCGACCTGGGCGGAGATCAGGAGCTATCGAGGCGAAGCAACGTATGGGCGGTCAATGCTACGCCCGAAACCCTGATTGCAGCCTCGTCGACGGTGCGGCTTCTTGGCGCTCGAGAAAGTGCCGGCGCGAGGGTGATCGGCCGAGGCTACAAGGTCACACGCGGCGAACGCGGCGTGATGAGGGTGTTTAGCGACAGGCCTGCGGCTATTGTCAAGCTCAAAGATCCTACGCTGGAACCGCTTGGGAGCAGCCCAATTCCACAGGATCCAAGAGGCATGACGTACAACGGAAAATGGGTTGGGGTGAGCGATAAAGAGGGGCCGGGTGGTTCGATTGCGGCTCTCGACGGGGATCGGCCGCCTCTTCACTTTAAGGCGGTGCCTGCCAATTTCGCTGCCTCGCTCAACCCTCAAATTATCGCAATTCTCGTACCGGCCAGCAACTCTATCGTCGGAGTATCTGCAAAAGATGGCAAGCAGGTATGGAGACAGGATCTCGCCTCTGGAGTGACCGGCATGTGGATCAATCCGCCCGGAACGCACCTCTTCATCACGACGGAGGATACGGTGCTGCTGATCTACGATGCGCTGACCGGCAAGCCCCTCCGGCGCGTGGATGCCCACAACGTGCGGCTCACGAACGTCACTTTCCCAGACGACAAACATTTTTTCACCTGTGGTGCGGACGGCCGGGCGATCTTGTGGAACTGCAAAGAGCTCACTAAGGTGCGAGAGTTCAGGGGCAACGCCGTGCAGCGCATCTCCGGAGCAGACCTCTCGCCTGACGGTAAGCGGGTGGCGACATGCAGCTTTGCCGGCGCTTGGCAGCTCTGGGATGTGGCGACGGGATCGCAGCTCATGGATATCACCGCTTCAAGCTTGGCCCTTCGCGCGGTCGCGTTTACTTCTGATGGCAAACGCATCTTAACGGCAGGAGAGGACAACCTGTTAAGAGTTTGGAGCACGCTCGATAAGGATCCCTCCATTCGCGTGCCGATTCATCAAGATTTCCTGAAAGCGATTAAAAAGTAGGCTGGCAGATTAGGGCTCAAATTGTTATAATTCGTTGGCCCCGAGAACAACGGAATGAGCGGATCAACTTCAGGAAAGAATATTGTATTACTGTATAAGCGGAAGGCTTACCAGGATGAATACCTGGTTTGTACGTTAGAAAACGTGCTTGCGCAGCAGGGTTATGTGCCCTTTATCGATCGCCACCTGACGATCGGTGTGCAATGGGCCACCGAGATCGAGAAGCGAATCCGAACGGCGGACGCAGTGATCGCCGTGCTGTCGGATCAGTCTCTCACGAGCGAGATGATCCAGTACGAGTTGGAGACCGTCGCCGATGAACGTCGGAAGGCCGGTCGTCCGATCCTTCTGCCGATTCGAGTCGGCACGGATAAGCCGCTGGAAGGGCCGATGTCTGGCTTCGTCAACGAGTTCAACTACGTTTTCTGGAAGGGCCCTGAAGACGATGAGCGGATTGCAGAAGAGATCCTCGCCGCTCTCGCGGAAGCACCTCCCGTCGAGCCGAAAGATCTGCCGCTCGAACCTGCCGGGGGTGCAGTGGCTCCGAATTCCCGCTTCTACGTGACGCGCGAAGTGGATGGTGAACTCGATGAGGCGATCAAGTCCAATGAGAGCGTCATCCTCATTCGCGGACCGCGGCAGGTAGGGAAGACCTCTTTGATCGGTCAGGGAGCAAAGCTCGTCAGCGATCTCGGCTGGCGGCAGGTTTCGACCGATTTCCAGATGATCAGCTCGACGCAGCTTCAGGATGCGGAGCGGTTCTGCAGACTCCTTGCGGCCACGCTCGCTCGCCAACTCAACTTCAAATACGATTTTGAGAACGAGTGGCTGGATGTGTTCGGGCCGAACATGAACTTGGCGAACTTCGTGCGCGCGGCCCTCAGCGAATCGGAGAAGCCGCTCGTGTGGTTTATGGACGAAGCCGACCGGCTGTTCACCGCTCCGTTTGCAAGCGATTTCTTTGGTCTGGTCCGTTCCTGGCACAATGCGCGAGCGACGGACCCGACCGGCCCTTGGAGCCGTTTCTCGCTCGTGATCGGATATGCCAGCGAGGCGCGGCTGTTCATCAAAGATTTGAACCAGTCGCCCTTCAACGTCGGGCGTCAGCTCACGATGAAGAACTTCACGCTCGAACAGACGATGGACCTGAACGAGCGGTACGGCAGCCCAATCAAGCGCCGATCGGACGTCGAAGCGCTTCAATTCCTCGTTGCCGGTCAGCCGTTCCTGACTCGACGGGCTCTGGACCAGATCGCGACGGGGGCCATGGATTTCGGCACGCTTATCGAAACGGCGGATCGAGACGACGGCCCGTTCGGCGACCACCTGAAGCGGATTCTCATCTCCGTGACACATGTGCCCACGGTGCTCGCCGCTTTGAAGTCCTCTCTGGATTCACTGCCGCTCGCCGATTCGGATGCCCTGCACCGGCTCGTGGCTGCAGGCGTGCTGAAAGAGCTGCCAGACGATCGCGCCGCGGTTGCGTGCGATCTTTACGCGCAGTATCTCATCCGGCATCTGGCTTAGAAAATTCGAAACATTCGTGTATCACGAGGCGTAATCCACGCCTCGTGATTATCGAAATGAAAGCAGTCACCAAAGCCTTATCGATTCTCGGCGCGGTGGCGGTTCTTATCGGATGCGGCGGCGGTGGCGGAGATTCTGCTACTGGCGGCCTCCCGGCAGGAAGCGCCCGCGTCGGAGTCTTTGTTACCGACGACCTCACGACGGATTACGATCACGTTTGGGTTACCATCCAGAAAGTCGAGCTGCAGCGCCAGGGCAATGCCGGCTCTGTGACGGTGTTCGATGACCCCACCGGACGAACTGTGGATCTTCGCGCCCTCAACGACGCAGGAACCCAGAAGTTCGCGCTTCTTGGGGAAGCAGTGATCCCCGCCGGCAATTACTCTAGCGCCGAGATCACGGTTACCGAAGCGGTCTCTCTGGTCCCTGCCGGATCGACGACGGCGATCGACCGAATCTTTGCGGGCTCGACCAATGGCGTGAAGCAGCTTGAGTTCAACTTGACTCAGGGAAATGTCAACGGCGCGACGGACATCGTGGCCGACTTCGACCTTTCGCAGTGGACGGTCGACGGACAGTTTGTGAACGCGGTAGTCGTTCAGGGCAGCGACGACAATGTCAACGGCAACCAGGAAGCGTTCGAGTTCGCGGGCATCGTTTCCGGGCTCAACGGCACGGCTCCGAACTTCAGCTTCGACCTCGTGCAAGGGCCTTGGAGCCTTCGCGTCGTGACGTCAGCGGCGACGACGATCTATAACAACAACGGCGCTCCCAACCCAACGCTTGCTAATGGCACCCGCGTTCAGGTTCGAGGAACGTTCGATACGACGACTCGCACTTTGACGGCAACGGACGTCAAGATCAAGCTGACCAACGACGTCGCCGGCCAGGTCGAGGTCGAGGGTGCGGTTTCTAACGTCACCGACTCTGGTTTCGATCTCTCTACGGCCAAGGTGGAAGGCTTTATCCCGAGCTCGACCAGCGTGAAGGTTGCGGTGGGAGCGACTACTCGCTACTTCACGGACCGAGGCATCAGCATCAGCAAGGACGAGTTCTTCGCGGCTCTGGCGACGGCCGGCTTCGCCGAGGCTGAGGGCAGCTACGACGAGGGCAGCAACACCCTGACTGCGGTCAAGGTCAAGATCGAGGACGAGGACGAGGGTGGCGATGAGCAGGAGAGCGAGGTCACCGGGCCCGCCGGCAGCGTGGACTCCAGCGCGTTCACCTTCCAGATCACGGTTCAGCAATGGGAAGGCGTCTCAGTCGCTCCCGGCACGGTCCTGACGGTCGTGACGAATGCGAACACCGAGTATCGGAAGACGACCAAAGAAGCGTTCTGGACAGCCATCGCCAACGGCGCACTGGTCGAAGTCAAGGGATCTCTCGACGGCACGACGCTCACTGCGGAGCGGGTGAAGTTCGAGGATGAGGGCGGCGATGACAACGGCGGCGGCGGAGATGATGACGACGATGACGACGACGACGATAGCGGTCACGGCGGCGGCGACGGAAACTAAACCCTAGCCATTCCTGGGTACGCAGAGCCTCGGCAACGAAGCCGAGGCTCTTTCAGTTTTCTTCGAGTCCGAGCGACTCTTCGAAGCCTGCCATGACATTCATGGCGTGCACGACTTGAGCGGCGCC
>JBGGMI010000117.1:0-6826 GCA_041288075.1 Fimbriimonas sp. | reverse complement strand
TGGGGCCGACAAGCATGACGCCTTGAAGGAGGCGCTGGTGCAACGGATGATGAAAGCCCTACGGAAGGATGGACGGAAGACCAACGGCTATTTCGCTGAGTCGGAGAAGGCGGGCGAGGTTGTAGGGATTGGAGTCGGGACGTTGCCGGCGAATCCGCGCGCACAGGCCAAACATATCGCTCACGTGAAGCACTCGATGAAGGTTGATGATCTGCGGGTCATCTTGGTGCGATATGAAGGCAAGCGGCCGTAGGGACAATGAAATGAAGGGGGAGCAGGCGGCGCGTCCCCTGCCAATCGGAAGCGGAGATCCTCACGGATTTTCTGCTGCCGTGGTTACGTTTGAGAGCAGGCTGGCGACGGTCATGGGGCCCACTCCGCCGGGGACGGGAGTGATCATTGAGGCTACTTCTTTGGCGGTCTCGAATTCCACGTCCCCAACGTCTCCCTGCCTTCCTTCGACCTTGTTGTAACCGGCGTCGATGACGATCGCGCCAGGTTTGATCCAGTCGCCCTTGATCATTTCGGCTCTTCCGACGGCGGCGACGAGGATGTCGGCTTCTCGGCAGCGGTCGGCGAGGTCTTGGGTTCGGGAGTGGGCGATGGTTACGGTGGCGTGCCTTTGCAGGAGCATCAGGGCCATGGGTTTGCCCAAGATGACGCTGCGGCCGATGACCAGGGCTCGTTTGCCCTGGATGTCGATCTTGTAGTGGTCCAGCAGCTTGGTGATGCCGAGGGGAGTGGCGCAGCGGAAGCCGGGTAGGTCGGCGACGAGGCGGCCGAGGGATTGGGGGGTGATGCCATCTACGTCCTTTTCGGCTCCGAGGGTGAGGAGGGCTTCGTCTTCGTCTAGGTGTTTGGGCAACGGGTGCTGAATGAGCACGCCGTGGACTTCGGGATTGGCGTTTAGCTCTTGAATCTTGGCGATAAGTTTTTCCTGGTCCCAGGTCTCGTCTACTTCGTACGAGCGGGCATCGATGCCGGCGGTTTCCGCCCATTTGCGCTTCATGCGGACGTAGGCCTGGCTGGCGGCGTCTTGGGCGGCTACGAGGACGTCGAGTCTTGGAACGATGCCTCGGGCTCGAAGGGCGTCGACGCGCTCCTTCAGTTCCGCACGCACGAGTTTGCTGGTGGCGAGGCCATCGAGAATCATGCTTCCTCCTTCTTGATCGTCCACTGGCCGAACCGGAGCGCCTTCATGCCTTCCTCGCTATCGGCATCGACGGTTTCTTCTTCGACGACTCTCGCCGGCTCCTGGACGATCTCTTCGGCGAATTCGGGAGGTGCGGTTGCGGGATCCCAGTTGGCCTTGTCGCTATCTTTCAGCATTCGGCCGAGGACGCCGTTGATGAACTTGCCGCTCTCGGCGGTGGAGTACTTCTTAGCGATTTCGATCGCTTCGTTGATGCTGACGGCGGGTGGGATTTCGGGGACGTGGAGAAGCTCGTAGGCACCGATTCTTAGGATGTTTCGATCGATGGCGGCGAGACGCGAGTAATCGTATTCTTTCAGGTAGTCCGATAGCGCTCGGTCGATGGGAATGCGGTGTTCTCGGACGCCTTTGGCGAGCCTCTCGGCATAGGGCGCTACGTCTTCGGTGACGTCGGATTCTTCGAGCATCGAGCTCATCGCGTTGGCGAGCGATGCACCACCGACTTCCATCTCATACAGGACTCGTAACGCTCCTTCTCGGGCTTTCCTTCGCGACCTCACTAGAGCTCCTCGCCTGCAAGGAATCTCGGGACGTAGCCGGTGTCGAAGCGGCCTGTTGCAAATCCTTCGGAGGCGCACAGGCGGCGGAGGAAGGGGATGTTGGTCGCAACGCCTTCAACTTCGAACTCGTGGAGCGCGGTTTGGAGTTTCTTAACCGCTTCATCCCTCGTGGCTCCCTTCACGATCAACTTGGCCAGCATAGGGTCGTAGTAGGGGGAGACGGTGAAGCCTGCGTAGCAGTGGGTTTCCATGCGAACGTGCCGGCCGCCGGGGGCGCGCCAGAGGGTGATGAGGCCGGTGCTGGGGGCGAAGTCTTTGTCGGGGTCTTGGGCGGTGATCCGCGCTTCGATCGCGTGTCCCTTGATGCCCACATCCTTCTGGCGGTAGGGCAGCTTCTCGCCGCTCGCGACTTTCAGCATCAGGTGTACGAGGTCGATGCCGGTGACTTCCTCGGTGACGGGGTGCTCCACCTGCAGACGGGTGTTCATTTCGAGGAAGTAGAAGCGGTTGTCGTTGTCGACGAGGAACTCGACAGTTCCGGCGTTTTGGTAGCCGACGCTCTTCGCCACCCGCACCGCCGCCTCGCCCATGGCGTTTCGAACTTTATCGGGCAACATTGCGTAGGGAGCTTCTTCGATGATCTTCTGGTGGCGGAGGTTCTGGATCGAGCACTCGCGTTCGCCGAGGTGGATCATGTTGCCGTGAGAGTCGCCGATGACCTGGATTTCGACGTGCCTTGGGCGATCAACGCACTTCTCCAGGAGGATTTCGCCCGAGCCGAAACTTGCCTGGGCCTCGGCTTGCGCGGTCTTCCAGAGTCCAGCCAACTCCTCGGGTTCGTTCACTCGGCGGATGCCTCGGCCCCCACCGCCAGCGACGGCTTTTAGGAGCACGGGATAACCGATTTGCTCGGCTACCGTGAGGGCGTCGATCTCGTTGGCGACGGGTCCGTCGCTGCCGGGGACGACTGGGCACTTGACGGCGATCGCGGCCTCTTTGGCGCTCGCCTTATCACCCATCGCCTCAATGGCTTGGGTGGGCGGGCCGACGAATTTCAGGCCCAGCGATTCGAGCGCAATGGCAAAATTGGCGCGCTCGCTGAAGTATCCGTAACCGGGATGTACGGCTTCGGCTCCAGAGATTTGGCAGGCCATTAAGACATTGGCGAGGTTTAGATAGGAGTCCGTGTTGGAGCCGTGACCCACGCAGATCGCTTCGTCAGCGATCTTCACGTGAAGGCTTTCCCGGTCGGCTTCCGAATAGATGGCGACGCTTTTGATGCCGAGTTCCCGGCAGCCGCGAATGACCCGGCATGCGATTTCTCCGCGATTGGCGATGAGGACCTTTTTGAGCATCAATACTTTTCGTGCCCGGGGTGCGGGCAAGTGACCTTCCCGGTGGCGGGATCGTACACGTAGGGCTCTTTGCCGATGGGACAGACGGAGAACTCGGCGGGGAGCTTCAGATCTTGGATCGTTGCCGGATGTTCGTCTTCGACCGTGGTGTTGATTTGGATGGACGATCGAACCTGGTTCAGGTTGCTGCGGCAGACTTCGTCGCGAGCGCGGTACATCGTCTGGCCGATAATGGTCTCGCCCTTACCGTCCTTGCGGCTTGAACCTCCGGCACCGAACATTCCCGATCCCTTCCATAGGGCTACGGATAGAACGGCGATGATAGTGATCACGATCAGGGTCGCGACGAGCGTTTGTCCTCGGGTGTTTTTCATGGCAAGATCCTCGCCAGCACTTGCCCGTATTCCACAGGCTGGTTCTGTTCGACTAACACTTCGACCACTTCCCCGCTTACCGGCGATTCGATATCGTTCGCGATTCCAAGGGCACCGATAACGGCCACCACATCGCCTTCGTTCACGATCGTTCCGACTTGAAGGGGCGTTTTCGCGGCTCGGTAATAGCCAACGAGGGTGGAGCGAATTTCGATCAGCTCGTCCTGTGGTTCAACTTGGTGAAGCACATCCGGCGGCGCGATCGGGGCGGGTGCTTCAGGCGGCGCTGGGGCCAGTTTTGCGGCAAAGCTATCCTCACCGACTGCGAGCTCGACTTCGGCGAAGCCGTGCTTGCGCGCGGTCGTTAACGCGTGACGGATGAGGTCGATGTCAAGCTGCGCCATGCGGAGGGATTGTACCGGGGCGGATGAATTGATCAGGGGGAAGTTAGAATTCCGACCTTCTCTGCTTTCGCGCTTGCCATGGAGGTGAATCCGGCGATGGCGCGCTCGGTCATTTCGTCATCGATGTCTCCATGAAACACCAGGCGCAACCGGTTCGCAGCCACGGGGAAGCACCAGATGCCTTCGGCAGCGAGCCATTCTCGCCACTGCGCCGCGGGTTGATCCGTATTCACGAGGACCATGTTGGTCTGGACGGAATCCATGTCTACACTGATTCCTGCGAGGCTCTGCAGTGCCTCCGCCACCCGTCTTGCTCTGGCGTGATCGTCCGCGAGTCGATCGACCATTTTGGTCAGGCTCACGATTCCGCAAGCGGCGAGGATTCCGGCCTGTCTCATCCCTCCACCAAGGCGTTTGCGCCAGATACGAGCCTTGTCGATGAACTCCTTTGAGCCACAGAGAAGCGATCCGATCGGGGCGCGCAGGCCTTTACTTAGACAGAAGTTCACACTGTCCACTTGGTCAGCGATGTCCTTGACCGGTCGACCGAGAGCGACGGCAGCGTTGAATACGCGAGCTCCATCTAAGTGGACCTTCATTCCGTGCTTGTCGGCGATCTTGCGATAGGCGGCCATTTGTTCGAGCGGAATGATGGCTCCCCCCGCGCGGTTATGCGTGTTTTCGAGGCAAAGGAGCGTCGTGCCGGGCGTATGCAAGTCTCGCTTGAGCACGTGCTTCTCGACCACTTGTGGATCGATGGTGCCCCGCTCGGAAGGAAGGGTCCAACTCACGACTCCAGCAATGAGCGCGGAGGCTCCGACTTCGTAGTACAGGATGTGCGCCTCTTCCTCGATAAGGATTGCATCGCCAGGCTGACAGTGAGAGGCGAGCGCAATCTGGTTTCCCATTGTCCCGCTTGGGACGAAGAGCGCTGCCCCCTTTCCTGTCATTTCTGCGGCAAGTGCCTCCAGCTTCATGACGGTTGGCTCGTCGCCCAGAACGTCGTCTCCCAACGGAGCCGACTGCATCGCATCATACATTTCCGGTGTGGGCCTGGTTACGGTGTCGCTACGAAGATCGACCACGTTGCGGGCTTCCGGAGGAAAGCTGGCAGAGTACATCTACTTCCTATGATGGCACCGGTTCTTTGTAGCGGAGCGCACGAAGAAGCGTCGGCATTTGCGCGAACTCTGTCGCAAATTGCGGCTTACCAGGAGCAATTCCAAGCACATTCAACATAGACTGGGCCAACGTGCTTCGATCGGGGGTGAAGAAAGCGTGGCTTCCTGTGGCGGCGGCAGGGCTCCTCTGGGCAACAATCGTGTTGGCTGGCGGCTACTTCCTGCTGAGCTATCAGTTCGTACCGGGAGTCCAGCGATTGGGACCGGCGAGTATTACGCCCACGAGCAGCCGGTCGAGCCTGGTGCTTTTTCTGCATCCGAAATGTCCTTGCAGCAGCGCCACAGTCGAGCAGCTCGACAAATTGATGGCGACGACAGAGAAGAAGCTGGACGTGAAGGTCTTTTTCGTCGGACCGGCAGAGGCTCCCGCGGGCTGGCGGAGCTCGGCGCTCGTGGCGCGCGCTCAGAGAATTCCTGGAATCGAGGTGCTGTACGATGGCGGGGGTGCTGAGGCTAGACGGTATGGAGCCCTAACATCGGGCCAGGCTTACCTATTCGACCCGAGCGGCAAACGACTTTTTCAGGGTGGCCTTACCGATGCCCGAGGGCATGAGGGGGACAATGCAGGCTGCGATAGCATCGAGACCTATGCAAAGACTGGTATGGTTGCAGCTTCGAAGACGCCGGTGTTTGGCTGTGCCTTCGGAACGCTGAGCCAGGGCGGGCAGCCATGATAACCGATTTTTCCCAGCTCTCCGCCGACACGATGTCGAGGATCAATCGACGGGCTGCAGACCTTTACGAGGCGCATAAGAACCTCATCTTCATTCAGACCGACCGGCTAATGACGTGGCTCATGCTGGTGCAATGGCTGTTTGGCATTGGTGCAGCCATCATCATCTCTCCCCGCACATGGATTGGGGCTGAAAGTGAGACACATATCCATGTTTATGCAGCAATCTTTCTAGGGGCCGCCATTACGTCGTTTCCGGTTTATTTGGCACGGAAGCGGCCAGGTGAGGCGATTACGCGTCATGTGATTGCGGCCGCGCAGATGCTTTGGTCGGCTTTGCTGATCCACCTTACGGGCGGGCGGATCGAGACACACTTCCACGTCTTTGGCTCGCTGGCGTTTCTGGCGCTGTACCGCGACTGGAAGGTTTTGATTACTGCTTCCGCAATCGTTGCAGCCGACCACTTTTTTCGTGGCGTGTTTTGGCCGCAGTCTGTTTTTGGCATCACGACGCCGAACAGTTTGCGATGGCTGGAGCATGCGGGCTGGGTTGTTTTCGAGGACATTATTCTGGCGATCTCCTGTATCAGGAGCAATCAAGAGATGCGGGATGTTGCTTTGCGGCGTGCCGAGATCGAGGCCTCGAAGGAGTTGACCGAAATCGAAGTCGCCAGGCGGACGGAGCAGCTTCGAATCGCAAGTGAAGCTTCGGAGGCGGCAAACCGGGCGAAATCCGAGTTCCTGGCGAATATGAGCCATGAGATTCGGACGCCTATGAACGGTGTGATCGGCATGACGGAGTTGCTGCGGTCGACGAAGCTGAACGACGAGCAGCAGACATTTGCGGAAACGATCGATGTGAGCGCAAGCTCGCTGTTGGCGATCATCAACGACATCCTGGACTTCTCTAAAATCGAGGCTGGGATGATGGAATTCGATGCGGTGCCGTTCGATCTCGGAGAGATCGTGGAAGAAGTGGGCGCGCTATGCGCTTCGCAGGCTCATGCGAAAGATTTGGAGCTCACGATCGATCTGCCGGGCGATTTGCCGCACTTGATTGGTGATCCGGCGCGGATTCGGCAGGTGCTGACAAACCTTGTTGCCAATGCGGTCAAGTTCACCGAGG
>JBGGMI010000116.1:0-16389 GCA_041288075.1 Fimbriimonas sp. | reverse complement strand
GGTTCCCATCGGGGCCAGCCGACGCTTATCCCTACAAACTTGCGTCTCATACCTCCGCCCTCAGGTCCGCCAACGGCGCCGAGCTGGAGCTGGAGCACGGCAAAATCCAGAACCTCCGTGTTGCGGCACGAGCTCTTAACGGCATTGTCATTCCGGCATCGCAAACGTTCTCCTTTTGGCGTCACGTGGGCATGTGCCGGAGAAGCAAAGGATACGTTCCCGGCCGCCAACTGCAGGAGGGCTGTCTCGTACCGGCCATCGGAGGAGGCATCTGCCAGCTCAGCAACGCGCTCTACGACGTGGCGCTTCAAGCGGGATGCACGATCATCGAGCGGCACCAGCACACAAGAATCGTTCCAGGATCCGCCGCCGCGAAGGACCGCGACGCCACCGTAGCTTGGAACCACATCGACCTGCGCTTCTCGCCCCCTGCGGACATGCGTTTATCGGTGATCCTTACCCGCGACTCCTTGGAGGTGTCCCTGTGGTCGGGAAGCGAAGTTTCAGCCAAGAAGGAATCGCGAAAGCCGTCAGCGCAGTTGCGCCAGTTTATCGATCCGGCTGCCCATTCTTGCGGCGTATGCGAGCGCACGGACTGCCTACTATTCGAGAAAGGCGTGGTCTCTACAAGCGAGAGAACCGCGTTTCTCGTCGACGAGGTGTGGCCTGAATTCAACAGTTATCTTCAATCCACTCGCACCGCTAACGATGTCCTCCTGCTCCCGCTAAAGGGCAGACCGAGCTACAACTGGAGTGCCGAGGGATTTGGACAAGTGCACGAAGCCCGGTTCCAGACCATTATGCGTTCCCTCAGATCCCGCCGCCTAGCAGATCAAGGTGCGGCGCGGCAGACAGCTCGACTTCGATCCTCCCGAGAGTTGGCTGCTGCCTACGCTTCCAAACTTCGCCCTGAAGTCACCCACCTCGTTGTCACTCTTGATCTTCTCCCCTTCCTTTGGCTTGATGGCCACTTGGGCGGGAGGAGCTTTGACGTGCTGATGACTCGTTTCCCGATGCAAGAACTTCAAGAGCGTCTGGACCAAGCCCACCGCAGTCATCCAGAACGAGCGCTCCTCGCCGACTTCCGTGCACCCGAGGACCTGGTTCGCCTCGAAAACGAAGCTCTGGCCGCTGCCCACCACTTGGTCACCCCACATGCCGCTATCGCGAAAGGCGACAAGCGAAGAATCCTCCTTGAATGGGAAAGGCCCGCGCCAATTAAGTGGACGCCCTGTCCCGCCATCGCTTTCCCTGGCCCAACCGTAGCACGCAAGGGTGCTTATGAAGTTAGGGAAGCTTCCAAGCGAATCGGACTAAGAGTACGACCCCTCGGCAGCGAGCTTGAAGGACCTAACTTCTGGGAGAACCCAGTCCCTGCAACAAAGGATTGGCTGGAAGGAGTGTGCGCGGTTGTCCAACCCGCCATCTTGGAAGACAAGCCGCGGCGTCTACTCCGAGCCCTCGCGTCCGGGTGCCCAATCATCGCGACCGAAGCGTGCGGCATCCAAGCGGGACCGCTAGTGACGATTGTCGAAGAAGGAGACGTGGAGGCGATCGTCGCAGCTCTCGACCGCATCTGCCACAACTAGTCGGAGGCTGGTAAAACCCACACATGCTCCTCGAAGGCAAAAAGGGTCTCGTCCTAAACGTCACGAACAAGAACTCGATCGGCTGGGCCATCGCGGATGCTGCCAACCAGCACGGTGCAATCGTAGGCGTGGGGGGCCAAAACGAGAGGCTGATGGAAGGTGTCCACAAACTGATCGAGGGGCGCGAGCGTTTCGATACGTTTACGATCGATTTCAGCCAAGAAGAGGCGTTCGATCAGCTTGCCGAGCAAGTCGCGAAGCAGTACGGAAAGATCGACTTCCTCGTGCATAGCGTTGGCTTTGCACCCAAGGAAGCCCTGAATGGCCGCTTCATCGACACGACGCGCGACGACTTCATGCTTGCCATGGACATCAGCGCCTATTCCCTCGTGCGGGTATCCAAAGCGTTGGAGCACCTGATCAACGACGATGGCAGCGTGATCGCACTGAGCTACCTGGGCAGCACACGCGCGGTGAAGAACTACAACGTTATGGGCGTGTGCAAAGCTGCCTTGGAGGCGTCGGTCCGCTACCTTGCCCAAGACCTAGGAGAGCGGGGCATTAGAGTGAACACACTCTCCCCCGGTCCGGTGAACACGATTTCCGGACGCGGCGTATCGGGGCTGATGGACATGATCAAGTCCGTGCAAGACCGTGCTCCTCTGAAGAGGCCGTACGCACAGCCGGAGGTGGGCGCATCGGCCGTCTATCTCCTCAGCGACTTGAGCCGAGGCGTAACCGGTCAATTGATTTTCATCGACTCCGGCTACAACATCATCGGCATGTAGCGTCCTAGCCATGGATAAGCCTCCCGCATCGATAGGTTCGGAGAGGCAGATACGGTGGATCGAAGTCTTGGTGGTCCTGGTTGTGGCGGTCGGTAGCAACCTGTATTCCATTGTTGCCAGCTCGATTGAGCCAATGGATCATCGAGGCTTTTGGCTCGATGCCGTTGGTCTGGCGTGGCAAAGCCTGCAAGTCGCAACCGTCGTGGCGTTCATCATTTGGCGCTCGCCAGAGGGCTGGAAAGGTTTTGGTCTGCCTCACTTTAAGTTCACCCGTGACATTGGAATTGGCTTCGCCGTGCTCGTTTCCGGATTCATTGGCTCTTCGGTGGCGATGGGCATCATTGCCGGCCTGTATTACGCACTTCGAAAGAACCCCTATGTCGATCCAGTGCAATACGGGCTTACTGAGGCTCACGGGTGGCAACTCGTTGTGCTTTTGCTCGTGCTCCTGGCAAATTCCTTCGCGGAGGAGGTGGCGCTAAGAGCCTTTCTAATCACCCGCTTCGAACAACTTTTTGGCTCGGCAAGGTTGGCAGTTGCGGTCAGCGCGCTCCTCTTTGCCAGCTACCACTCCTACCAAGGAGTCTTTGGGTTCTTTGGGGCCCTTGCAATGGCGCTGATCTATGGCAAGTTTTTTATTCGTTGGCGCAGCGTCTGGATGCTTGTATTTGCCCATACAGTTAGCAACCTGTGGGCCTTCGCTCAGACCAGTTAAGCCTTGGTCCGCTACAATTTAGGGATGAAGCAAATCACCGGCAGGATGGATGCGACGGGCAGGCGCTTTGTCATCGTCGTCAGCCGATGGAACGAGCTGGTGACGAAGGAGCTGCTGGAAGGAGCCTTGGCCGAGCTCAAGCGCTACGGCGATCCCGAGGTTCAGGTGATTCATGTTCCAGGTACATGGGAAATGCCGCCCGTGGTTCGGTCGCTGGTCAGCGGTGAGGAAAAGCCCAGTGCCGTAATCGCTCTCGGCTGCATCTTACAGGGCCAGACAACCCACGCGCAGATGCTTGGCTCCGACGTTAGCTCGGCGCTCATGTCGATGCAAGTCGAATTCGGGGTGCCGATCGCTTGGGGCGTTCTTACTCCCGATACTCTCGAACAGGCACTTGATCGAGCGGGCATGAAGCACGGCAACAAGGGCCGCGAAGCCGCCCAAGCAGCCGTGGAAATGGCCAGCGTTCTGGAGCAGCTAGGGCGCTGACCGTATTTGATGCCGTTCTAGCTATGGCTGCGGGCGCTGTCGCAAGCGCCGTCAACGCGGTGGCCGGCGGCGGAACGCTCATCACGTTCCCGATTCTCACCGGCCCACTCGGCCTTCCCTCAAACGTGGCGAACGCGACCAACGCGCTTGGTCTATGGCCCGGTTCCTTAGGGGGAGCTTGTGGGTTTTGGAACCTGCTGCACAAGACAAAGCACCATTTCCGCGCGCTCCTCATCCCTACAATCCTTGGCGCACTGGCAGGCTCCGAGCTGTTCGTCCAGACCCCAAAGCGCGTCTTTGATTTCTTGGTGCCCGTTCTCATCCTGCTTGCTTCTCTGCTCTTACTGGGTCAGAAGTCGCTCCGCCTATGGGTGTTGGGACCCCATAGAACGCTTCATCCCTACGCTGGCATCGCCGCCCAGTTTGCGGTTGCGGTGTACGGCGGCTACTTCGGAGCGGGGATGGGCATCATGATGCTCGCCGCCTTCGCGCTCTACATGGAGGGCAACATTCATGAGATCAATGCCATCAAGGCTTGGCTCGGGGTGTTCATCAACCTCATCGCATCCGGAGTGTTCCTCCTCCACAGCTTCGTCGGTCCCGCTCCCGAGAAGCTCATCGAGCCTTGGATCGGGCTGAGCCTTGCCGTCGGCTCGATTGTGGGAGGCTTCTATGCCGCGAAGCTGTCGCAAAAAGTAAATCCCGATCGGCTGAGGATTGCCATCGCCATCTACGGACTCACCGCCGCCGCTTACTACGCCGCCAAAGCGATCGCACTCGTCTAAGTCCATACTCTCCACATGCTCTCCCTAGCCGTCCTTCTGGCGCTCGGCCAGGCGCTACCGCGCATCGAATTCGAGTCTGGCAAGCTCGTCGGCGTCCAGTCGGCATCTGCCAGACCTCATTCGGGAACTGGCTACGTGACCGGTTTCGATGGTGACGGCGACACAGTTCAAGTCTCCTTTGCGGCGCGGGCGGGCATGTACCGAGCGACGATCGGCTACTCGGCTCCCTCCGGTGAGAAAGGATATGTCCTGAACGTAAATGGCTCTCGCTACTCAGGAATGTTTTCGAAGACCGGCGATGAGTTTCGTGTCCACGATGCGGGGACCGTCGAGCTCAAAGACGGGGAAAACACAATCGCGATTGAGAAGGGCTGGGGCTACTTCGACCTCGACTGGCTCGAATTCACGCCCTCTCCCGCCCCACCTTCCCTTAAATCAGTTCCAGCTCGGGCAGCGGATGCGCAAGCAACCTTGGAGGCAAGAAGAGTGCTGAAGCGGCTCACAGAGCTCTATGGCCACAAAATGCTTAGCGGGCAATACGATCCGAAGGAAGTGGGCCAGATCAATGAAGCTACAGGCAAGCGGCCCGCTATTCTGGGCTTCGACTTTATGGAGTACTCGCCTTCCCGATTGCAGCGTGGCGCGGACACCGACCTCATGACTGAGCGGATGATTCGTTATGCGAAGATGGGCTACCTGCTCACCGCCTCGTGGCATTGGAACGCTCCCAGCGGATTGCTCGACAAGGAGTACAAGGACGATCAGGGCCGCACGATAAACGCGAAATGGTACAAGGGCTTCTACACGAACGCGACTTCGTTCGACCTGGGCGCTGCGCTCGCATCGCCTGCATCTGGGGATTACAGGCTGCTCCTACGAGACATCGACGCCCTTGCCGTCGAGCTCAAGAAACTCCAGGCAGTTAAGGTGCCCTTACTCTGGAGGCCCCTCCACGAGGCCGAGGGTGGCTGGTTCTGGTGGGGCGCGAAGGGGCCTGAGCCCTTCAAGAAGTTATGGAAGCTCATGTTTGATCGGTTGACGAAAACTCACAACCTGCACAACCTGATATGGGTCTTCAGCAGCGGCACAAAGCCGGAGTGGTATCCGGGCGACGCTTACGTGGACATCGTCGGCATCGATGCTTACCCGCAGGACTGGCAGGATCCGTTGTCCGGAGCCTGGGAAACTCTTCTGCGGCGCTTCGATGGCAAAAAGCTTCTGGCCGTCACCGAATTCGGCGGCGTTCCGGATGCGGAGCGGATGTGGCGCTTTGGATCGCGATGGTCTTACTGGGTGAGCTGGGTGGGCTCACTGGGGCCGAGCAAGAACAAACCGGACGACCTGAAGCGCATCTATTCAAGTCCACTGGTGGTGAACCTTACTTCCAGAACTTTCGCGCCAGGAAGATGAGGATCATCGCTCCGATCGTCGCACCTACGAGCCTTGCAATGAACGTCCCTTCACCGCCGCCCAAGAAAGCGTCCGCAATAAGCCCCATAACCACGGCTCCGGCAATGCCAAGAAGCATCGTCATAAGGCAGCCCTTCGGCTCTTTGCTCGATCCTGGCATGAGGGCCTTCGCCAGGATGCCTGCAATCAAGCCGATGATGATGTACCAAATGAAACTCACGGTAGCGGGACGACTGCGGCAACAGCAAGGTTCCTGGTTTAGCCCGCGAAGTCCAACGGAGCCATCACCCGTAGGCAGTCTGGGGCGATGCCGAACGTCAGCGGCGTCCGCGCACAGACCTCACCGTCGATCGTCACGCGCTGGGGCTTGATCGCAGTCAGGACTCCTCTTGTCGCCTCCTCCGAGTGCACCTCCGGCATATCGCCCTGATGTCCGGTCGGCAGATATAGCCCGAGCTTCAAGAATGCGCCCCGGCTGCCACTCTTAAGGGCATAGATGGAGAGCTTGCCCTCTGTGATGCTTGCGTCGGGTGAGATGGCGAAGGGTCCGGCGTGATAGCGGCCGTTACCGATGACGACCTGCAGCGTCTCGAACTCGACCATGCCATTGTCAGTTTCCAGGGTGGCGATAAACGGCTTCACGACCCTCAGCGCATTGGCCAGGGCGAAGGCATACACAAACCGTCCGAACTTGCGCTTGGATTCAACGGTGAGGTTCTGCGCGATAAGTGTTGACACGCCAACTGTCGCCACGTTCAAAAAGTAGTCACCGGCAGCCATTCCCATATCCACGGACGCGACCTTCCCCCGCACCGCGATCTCACACGCAGTTTGCGGATCGGCAGGTATCCCCAGATCGCGAGCAAATTGGTTTCCGGTGCCGAGCGGAAGCACTCCAAGCACCGATTGGGAACCGACGAATAGCCGAGCAATGGCACTGAACGTGCCGTCCCCTCCGCCTGCGATGATGAGCGGCACCTTGCGGGAAATGGCGCGCGACGTCTCTGAAACCAACTCCTGAATCGTACGGAAGGTATCGGTGTGCTCGAGATCGATGCCCAGGCCTGTCAGGATGCGCTGGCATTCGCCCTTCCACTCTCGTCCACGGCGCGATTTGGTGTTGACGATCAACACGGCCTTGCGCGATTGAGGCTCTTGAGCAGGAGTCACAAATACGTTGGACGCCATCGATTGCCTTTTGGGCGCTCGGTATGCTCAGCGAATGGACTTAGGCCCACTCGTTGAGCTGTCGCGCGCCTTGGCGGCACCCACGGAAGACTGTGTAATTCTCGGTGAGGGGAATACGAGTCAGCGTGTGAACGATGAGTCCTTCTTCGTCAAGGCTAGCGGCCGCTCGATGGTCAACATCGACTCTGCAGGCTTCCTTCCGCTCCCATTCGCCCCGCTTCTGGCAGCCCTCGACGGGCCATCGCGCAACGATGCCGAGGTCGCGAAGCTGCTTGGAAGCGTCGGTGGCCTGAAGCCCTCCACCGAGTCGTTTATGCACGCGTACCTGCTCAGCCTTCCTGGAGTGAGCTTTGTTGGCCATACGCATCCAACGCCCCTGCTCAGCCTTCTCTGTCTCGATGTCTGTGAGGCCATCAAGGACGAGCGGCTCTTCCCGGACGAGGTCGTTTGCTGCGGCCCTTCCGCATGTCTCGTGCCCTACGCAGGCCCTGGGCTTGATCTGGCGAAGGCCATCAGGGCTGGCGTGCAGGCTTATGTGAAGAAGAACGGATGGCTGCCTCAGACGATCTGGATACGCAACCACGGCCTTATATGCATCGGATCGACGGCGGCGGAAGTCTTGACCGCTACGCGCATGTCTGTTAAAGCGGCCCGTGTCTGGCTCGGCGCTCTACAAACCGGCAATTCACCAGCGCCGCTCCCTCAGAATGAAATCCAAAGAATTCACACACGTCCCGACGAACACTACCGCCAGCGGTTGCTCTGGGAAACTAATGGATGAGCTGTGCCACTCGCTGACCGACTTCGTAAGCGTCTTCAGTGTGGCCACCCAATAAGGCATCGCTGGCGATGAGCACTTTCGCGCCCGGAGGGTTCGCGTCTTCGATGCTGACCGTGCTTTCCGGCTGACTGTATTTCCAACGCTTAACGGTCGAGGATAGTGGCTTGAGGAAGCCTTCGCCGTACAGTTTCGCGACGAAGAACAGCGTCGTATCGATCAGATATTTGTCATCCTTCGCGTAGTGATCGAGGCTAAATGTGGGGCTGAGCTGCACACAAATCGCCGCGCCTCCCTCGGGTGCCCGCCCCGGGGATTTCACCGATTCCAGGCTCACCCACGTCAAGGGGTGCCTTTGATCTGGATCGAGCAATGCATGGTAAGCCGTAGGTGGCAACGGTTGATCGTATCCAAGAGCCACGTTGATGCAGGCCCGATAGAAAACGCTTGCGATCGCTCGACTCTCTCCCAGCGACCACAAGAGAATGGAAGTTCGGGGAATAGGTGGTGTTAGGATCACGTAGTCGAACCCTCCCTCAACTCCAGACGAGGTCGTTAGCGAGTAGGTGCCGCCCTGCTCCTCCAGACTCTCCACCTGCGTATCGAGCCGTATGTCCAGGCCGACCGCGAGCAGACGAGGCAAGGTCGCGATGCCCTTTCGGTACGTGTACCGCTCATGCTGTCGCCGTGGATCGCCCGGAATAACCCGTAGCGCTTGATGGGTGTAAATCGGCTTCTCGACCTTCACGAGATCGGTTGTATCGATCTCGTGAAGCATGACCTGTTCGAGAGCCTTGCCCCTGGGCGCAATGCTGGTCGCACCGGTATCCCAGATAAAGCCATCCTGAGTAAACGTGGAGACCCGGCCTCCGACGCGTTTGTTCTTTTCGAAGAGCGTGATCTCATGGCCCTGAAGGGCTCGGGCCGCAGAGAGACCGCACATCCCTGCGCCCACGATCGCGATCTTCACCTGCGGCCTCCGTGCATCCTCAGGATTCTACGTGATCAGAAGTTCGGCCCAAACGAGGGATCCCGATCATCGAAGGCTCCGTTGGTCAGCGAAACTACGTTTGAACCGTCCACGTTCATCCGACGAATGAGGAACTCTCCATCCACTTCCGACATAAACGCAATCTGCAATCCGTCAGGACTGAACGAAGGCGTCAAGTCCGTTCCTTCGGAATTTGAGATATTCACTCGATTGCTGCCGTTCGCGTTCATCAAGAAGATTTGACCCTCGAAGTCGAATCCGGAGCGAAACGCTATCTTGGTGCCATCCGGGCTCCATGCGGGTTCCACATCATACGCACCTGAGTCCGTAAGGTTCACCTGATCGCTGCCGTCGGCATTCATCGAGAATACATCGCCGTTCCCTGAGTAGGCGATTCGACTTCCGTCTGGGCTCCACACGGGACCGTCTTCGCCTTGCGTTGTGTTGGTCAGCCGTGTACGGTTGCTCCCATCGGCGTCCATCACATAAACCTCGGAATTTGCCGCTTCCGCATGAGAGATGAAAACGATCTTCGTTCCATCCGGGCTCCAGCTCGGCTCGCCATCGAAGTCGGTGTTGTTCGACACGTTCACCTGATTCGTACCGCTTGCGTTCATCGTGTAGATCTCGGCGTTTCCGTCGCGATCCGAGACGAAAACGATCTTTGAGCCATCGCGGCTGAACTGAGGCAAGGCGTCATCCCCTGGGTCGTTAGTCAGATTCATCTGATCCGTTCCATCGGCATTCATCACGTAAATGTCGGCGTTATCGCCGTGGTTCGACCAGAAAGCGATCAGGTCCATGACAACCGGATCGTCGGTCGTGCCATCGCCTTCGCCTGCACATCCGAGGGCGCATAGGATAATCGCTGCACCGAAAGAACGGCGGCATGCCCGAGCGGGCTTCCGAAGTGAATTGAACATGGCGTACTCCTTGAGTTCGCCATTGCGCTACCAAAGCAAACGTGTTCCATGTTAGCAGCAAAGGGGGCTGGCCGCGAAAGGTAGATTGACCCAATGGGATTCAGTCAGTACCACGAGCCGCCAGAGGAGCTGAGCGCCGAAACACGAACCTTCGCCCGCATGATCACCTCACTCACTGAAGAAGCGGAAGCCATCGGATGGTACGAGCAGCGCATCTCCGTCGAAACCGACCCGGAAGCTGTCGCCATCATGGAGAACGCTCAGCACGAGGAGATGAAGCACTTCGGAATGGACTTGGAGTTTTTACTGCGCCGCAAGCCCCAGTGGAAGGCCATGCTGCAGGGAATCCTGTTTAAGCCTGGGGACATCGTGGAGAATGGCGGCCGTGCGGAGGAGTCGACCGAGTAAGCAAGTCTTAGGGTCAGCACTTCCTCATGGTGGAACAGGAGGCGGATGATGGCCGGTCCCTGTCCCTCAGCAAAGTGGCAACGAGTTGCGTCTCGCACCTGTTCCCTCAGGGCCGTGACCAAGTCAGCCTCAGTGAAAATATCATGCCCCACGGCCTGAGCCGTGAATCCGCCCTCAGGCGCCTCTTGTACTGCGAAGATAAGCTCCGTCATCGCCATTACCTTGGCAGGGCCGACAGGATTCGATTTCCGCGACTTACGGTTTTGGGGACCCGCAACGTAGGTTAAAGCGGTATACGTCCCGCATCCGCTCACGGCTTCCCCGGTGATGCTTGCTTTGTTTACGCGAGTCGTGGAAAGGAACTCAAGACAGGAGGCTTTACAGGGGGTGTTCACATGATGTGTGGCCCAACGGATTGACATTGAGTTGTGCATCATTGTCAATTTCGGAAACTGAGCGGATATTATTGTCAATAATTGTGTATATTTGACAATAGAATGAAGATCCCCGGTGAGTATAAGCGCTCGTACGGAGGCTGGAAGACGTTCCTGCCGCACAAGCTTCCGATGGTCTTGGACGTGTCAAAGTCCAATCATACAGCCGCTGAGGAGGTGACGCATCTTTTGGGCCAAGTAGAGATGTGCAGGACACTCTTGCCCAACTCGGATCTGCTTATCTACAGTTCCTTACAGAAGGAGGCGCTAGCAAGTTCAACAATTGAGGGAACAATTGCCTCAGCCGAGGAACTTGTTCGTTTTCAAGCATCTCACAAAACCGACCGAGAACCGGTCCGCGAGGTTGGGAACTATAGTCAGGCTCTCTCTGAGGGCAGGTCGTTCCTTCGCAATAGCCCTCTGACTCTCAAGATGATCTTAAACCTGCATGACACTCTTATGCAAGGCGTCAGAGGTGACGACACCGCCGGCAAGTTTAAGACATCACAAAACTTTATCGGAGGCTACGGAGACGATGCAGCGTTCATCCCTGCCGCCCCCGAGGACGTGCCTGATCTCATGAATAATTTAGAGTGCTACATCAACGAGCCGCAAGATCATGCACGCATCATCAAGGTCGCGCTGACACACTATCAGTTCGAGACCATTCACCCGTTCGGTGACGGAAATGGTCGTGTCGGTCGCCTCCTGATCCTATTGCAACTCATTCACCACGGGCTGCTAAGTGACCCACTTATTTATCCAAGTGTCTATTTTGAGCGCAGGCGCACTCAATACTACGATGCTCTCCAAGGTGTCAGAGAAAAAGGAGCATGGAACGCTTACCTCTCCTACTTTCTCGATGGGATATCCACGCAATGCCGCGAAACGATATCGTTCACAAGAACCTGCATCGAGCTTGAATCCCAAATGCGGGAGCAAATCAAAAGCGTGACGCGTCAGGCATCGGTTCATAGAGTTTTGGAGGAGTTTTTCAAGGTTCCAGTATTGAAGGTTGCTCAAATAGCGGTAGCGACGGGAATGAGTCACAACACTGTCCAGAGTGCAGTGGATGCCCTCATTAGGAGCGGCACCGTGGTTGAGATCACGGGAATGCTCAAGGGCAGAATATATCTATGCCGTCCGATTTACAGTTTGATCTTTGATCCCGCTCCATCAAATAGATAAGTGACTAGCATCAAAGCAATTGGTGCAGGCCCTGACAACCGCTCAGGCTCCCCCGGCGCACGCCTTCCGTGTAATTGAGGCACTAACGGCGTGCCTACCAAGACGCTCAGGCTGCCCGTTTCAGTGACTTAGACTTGGGTTTCTCTGCCTTACGCTTATGCGCTATCCACAGCCTGTAGACCACTGACGCGAGGACACCGCCAGCAAACAAGAAGGGAATCCACCACCAGCCGTAATCAGCGAGTTCGGTAAGGTCACCCTTATGCCAGCTCTCAAGCCATTCTAGGAAGAGGGCACACGGCACAAACACGAGCGCGTCCAGCAATATCCAGCGCAACCGCACCTCCTCTTCTTTGAAGAACACACCGTCATTGTACGGCAGCCTCCAAGATGCTCAGGCTGAGGTCTTCCGAGCCTTGTAAGCCCTGACGATCAGCACTCCAATGGCAACTTACGGCCGTGCCAACCAAGCTCGCGGAGAAGTCGCGCAGATCAAAGGGCCGATTCTTTCTCCAAAGGTTGAATATCTGGCCAAGGGCGCTCCCCACTAGGCAGAAGGCACCGATCCATACTGCCTGCTTCCAATCCCTCACAAGCCCATTCTACGCCTACACGAAAGCGCCTTAATAAGATGCAGGATGCGATGGGTAAGTTGACCACCATCGAAAGTCAAGATTGCCAAACGTTCCAGACGATTCGAGCGAGGGAATCTCTAGGATTAATGGCAGGGGCAACAGGATTCGAACCCGCGACCTACGGTTTTGGAGACCGACGCTCTACCAACTGAGCTATACCCCTGCGCGAGTAAATGAGTATACCGAAGCTGCTTTTTAGGCTGTTTCGGCCGGAATCTCCTCATCAAGATTGTCCAACGCATACCGCGCATCCTCGAGCACATAGCGTGGCCGCTCAGGCTCTACCGCATCGACATCCTCAGCCGGAGGGCCGTACAGCCGATTCTGCTCCTCGTACATCGCGCCCCAAACCTGAATGTAAGCCTGCTTCCGATCCTCGTCCGTGATCGCCTCGAAGAAACTCGGATAGTTCAGCTTGGAAATCCTGAGGCTGATCACCTGCGCCACACGGTCCTTGGGAAGCGACGTCGCGAATCGGTAATCGCGGTCCACCGTTTCGGCGATATCCGCCTCGGGAAACAGACGTTCCAGGTCTCCCCGGACGCGTGCCCGCACGCAAACGAGCCGGCGCTCGGTTTCGTGCTCGGTCACCGAGATGAATGCGTCCGGCAGAAAAAGCCACATGCCTATAGAATGCGACTAATTCGCGCCGAATGCAAGCAAATGCCGGAAAGATTCACAGCTTTCCCGTGAGTTCGGCGAGTTGGCCGCGCACCCATTCCAGGATTTCCTCGGTCGTTGCCCCCTTCTCAAACTCGCGAGGTTCGCCCCAAACCGCCTCGATCGTGGAGAACGCGGGTCGAGGGAGCACCTTGCCGTAGGGGAGGATCTTGTCCGTACCCTTGATCCCGCAGCAGATCACCGGGCACCGCGCCATGCGGATGATCAGGGCCACCCCGGACTTCATCTCCTGAAGCTCCCCATCCTCGCTGAGCTGCCCCTCTGGAAAGACGCCCACCGCCTCACCCGACTTCAAAAGCTCCACCGCGTGCCGAATGGAGGTCCGGTCAGGTTCGCCGCGCTTGACCGGGAAAGCCCCAAAGAAACGAATTAGCGGGCCGATTACCTTCATCTCGAACAGCTCGCTCTTCGCCATGAAGTGCACCGGCCGTGGACAGGCGAACTGAACGAACGGCGGGTCGAGGTCGGCGATATGGTTCGGCAGGATCAGAACGGCGCCTTCTCGTGGGACTCGATAAGCGCCTCGAACGCGATACGGCCCGAGCAGACCGAAGAACAGGAACGCAAATGCTCGCGCGAGAGGCAGCCACAGGATGTCGTAAAACCGCGGCCTATTCGCCACGAAGCACCATCGACAGCGCTTGCGGATACGCCTCGTGTTCGAGCGTCAAAACTCGTTGCGCCAGGGTTTCGGGTGTATCGTCGGAGAAGATGCGGCACGTCTTCTGGACCACGATGGGCCCCTCATCGTAAACCGGCGTGACGATGTGCACAGAGCACCCGGATTCTCTTTCGCCGGATTCGAGCACCGCCCGATGGACATGCATTCCGAACATCCCCTTGCCGCCGAACTTCGGCAGGAGGGCCGGGTGGATGTTCAGCACACGACCCGGAAAGGCATTGAGAACCTCCTGCGGAAGCATGCGCATCAGTCCCGCCAGGCAAAGAACGGTGCATCCGTTCAGAGCCTTCAGGAGCCGCTCCGCATAACTCTCTCCCGGCTCGACAACTGCTGTGGGGACCTTCCTTTCGACGGCTTTTGCCAATGCCGGAGAATCCGCGGCGGGAGCGATCACGATTCCGATCTGGGCGGGAACCTTGCCGGATTGGCAAGCCTCGATCAGCGCGAGCATATTGCTCCCGCGCCCCTTCGTGCCCACCAAAATACCGACCTTCTCTTCCATGCGCCCTAGTTATATCGGAAGATCGCACCTTGGCGGGGACCGAAAAGCTTCCGACCGCTGTAGAATCCGCTTCAGATGCTAACGACGCTCGTGTGCCTCGCCGCCATCACGCCCCAGCCTCGCCATGCGGTCTTGTTCCACTTGCCGGGCGAAGACGGGCGAAATGATTGCCTTCTGATGCAAGAAGGGCTGAGCCGAAGATCGCCGAGCATCACGAGCGAGATTCACGAACTTCGGGATCAGACGAGTTGGGTTTACCTATCCGAGGCCGCCGAGCACTGGCCGGATGCCCCGCTGCTCGTCTTCGTCTCAGGTGTCGGCGGAGTCGATCGAACCCGCTTGATGCCCCAACTGCGGTTTGGGGACAGGAACACAGATTGGGCGACCGTGTTCCAATCATTTCCCAAGAAACCCGGCATAGAGCTCATCACGGATACCGGCTACACCAATTTGCTTCAAAGCTACTTGCCGCCGAACGTAGTCGCCATCGTCCCCGACGCCACCTGGAGAGACGTCACTCAGGCTCGCCAGGTCATCACCGTCGTTCACAACGGCAAAACCATGCAGACAGGCATCGTCAGCTATATCCTCGCCCGCGAGATCCCGTTCGCCACCTCACTCGCCGATCTCGCCTACCGAGTCAACAAGACCAAAGACTCGGGCAGCATGGCGGCAATGTGGGCGGAGCTGCCGAGGCTGAAATTGCTGGGACGCGATTCGAAACTGTAGACGTATAGTGAAGGGCATGAAGTCCAAAGTCGTTCTGCTCCTCGCCTTCTCGGCGTCCCTTGCCGCTGCCCAAACTGCGGATTTCAAAGTCTTTATCAAGGGCAAGCCAGCGGGCACCGTCCGCTCGACTTTCTCGTCCGGAAAGACCGGATATGTAGAAGATTCCAAAGGCTCGCTTACGCAGAACGGCCAATCGATGAAGATCAACACGCGCACCGAGCTGAGCGCGTCCGGCAACTGGAAGCTCAAGCTTATGGAAGCGACGGCGAACGGAAGAACCATCAAAGCGACCGCGACACCGAAGGGCCACGGCGCTCATGTCGTCATCGAAGGCGGCGGTGCAAAACCCCTCTCGCGAGACGTGCCGAAGAAGACGAAGACCACCACTGCCGACGCTACCGCCAAGTGGTTTCGAGGCTACACGCCCAAGCCGGGCGAATCGGCGAAGTATCAGCGCTTCGATATGAACGCGATGAATTGGACCGACGTGACCTACCGCTACATCGGACCCAAGGATGTGACGCTGCAGGGCAAAACCCGCTCCGGCTTCGCAATCGAGCGAGAGGAGAATGGCGTCAAGTCCATCCTCATCATCGAGCAAGGCGGCATGCCGATCCTCTACGACAGCCCAGACATGCGCATGGAGCGAATCTATCCGAAGTAGCTAAGGCGCCACTTCGAATCGAGCCGAGAAGTGCCGTAGGAATGGCGCCTGGTAAGTGAACCGAAGCCCCTTGGCCTCGCCTCGCTTGTCGTACATGTCCGAAATCACATCGGCCACATAGTTCACGTGGGCCTGCGTGTAGACCCGCCTCGGCATCGCTAGCCGGACAAGCTCCCGGTCCGCCGGCAATTCCTCGCCGTCCACGCTGCGGCCAAACATCACCGAGCCGATCTCGACACCTCGGATGCCGCCTGCGAGATAGAGCTCATTTACGAACACTTGAGCCGGGAATAGGGTCGCGGGAAGGTGATCGTAGAACCGCTTGGCGTCGATGTAGACGGCGTGACCGCCGGGAGGCTGCACGATCTTGACTCCTTTGTCCGTCAGCTTCGTGGCCAGGTATCGGATCGTCGCGTGCCGGTATTCGAGGTAGTGATGGTCCAGAACCTCTTCGAGACCAACCGCCAAAGCCTCTAGGTCGCGCCCCGCCAATCCGCCGTAGGTCGGGAAGCCTTCGGTGAGGATCAGCAGATTTCGAGCCTGCTCGGCAAGGGCATCGTCGTTGAGGGCCAGGAAGCCGCCGATTTTGCTGCCTATTAAGCTAACATCAAGATTGAATGATGCCTTCCCACCCAGATCGAGATCCTGCTCGACAATAATATTGTCCATGAACAAATTTGCGCGGAAGGTGGATCCGTTTGCCTGAAGTGATCCGCCAATCCTCGTGCCAACTAGACCTACATCTCCGTTGAATTTCGCTTGCGGCAGGAGCAAGTCTAACTCTACCGTTGCGCCATTCATGTTTAGGGC
>JBGGMI010000115.1:0-7928 GCA_041288075.1 Fimbriimonas sp. | reverse complement strand
GTGCCTCAGCCTCGGCGCGCGTCTGGCTCGTCCCGGGGAGTTCACCGAGCGCGCGTTTCTGCACGGGAGGATCGACCTCGCGCAGGCGGAGGGGGTCCGCGAGAGCTGCGAGGCGCTTACCGAAGCGCAACTCCGGCTCGCCAGCCGAGTTCGCGAAGGATCGATCAGCCGGGAGGTGAGTCGGATTCGCCAAGAGATCGAGAGGCTTCTCAGCGCGGTTGACGCTAGCGTCGATTTCAGCGAGGAGATTGGGGAATTTGATCGGGAGCGTGCTGCAGAGGTGTGTGCCGCGGCCCTTCGCGCTATCGATAAGCTGCTATGGAACGCCGACGCGGGGCGGATTATGCGGGAGGGGTATCGCGTGGCGATCGTTGGCCCTCCGAATGCCGGTAAGTCGTCGCTCTTGAATGCCTTGCTGAAGATCGAGCGGTCCATCGTAACCGACGTCCCTGGAACCACGCGCGACTACATCGAGGAGAAGGCTGACTTTGGCGGAGTGCCGGTCGTGCTCATCGATACGGCGGGATTGCGAGAAACGCAGGACACCGTCGAATTGATCGGCGTGCAGCGATCGAGAGTGATCGCGGCGCAGGCGGACACGGTTTGGTACGTCTACGATGGCTCAGAGGGTTGGTCAGACGAGGACGAGATGCTTGCGAGCGCGTTCGGCTCGTATGTGAAGCTGCTGGCCAACAAGTCAGACCTTGGCGCTTCCGGTCCGGGGATGCCGATTTCTGCAATGACGGGCGCCGGTCTGGATCGGCTGGTCGAGGAGATCAAGGAGCATGCTCAAGTGGACTCGGCTGAGCCATTGATCAATCGTCGTCATGAGCCGATCCTGCTTGCCACCCGCGACGCTCTGGAGGCATTCGAGATGTCCTTGGGTGAGGCGCCGGACGACCTGCTGAGCGTCCTTCTCACTCAGGCGGTCATGCAGCTTGGCGAGATTACGGGCGAAACGGCAGCGCCCGACATGGTCGAGCGCATCTTCCACGACTTTTGCATCGGCAAGTAGCTACTTGCCGAGCGTGTAGGGGAAGATCATTAGGAACATCTCGTCAGTCGTCTTCTCACCGAAGGTGACTCGCTTGGGAGGACTGTTCGGATTCCGAAGGTTCTCGCTCGAATTATCGTAGACAGCTTCGACGATCTGCTTGGTGCCGGCAGGAATCTTGATGGGCTCCTTGAACACGTAGGTGAGCTGCCAGTTGAAGTCCCAATCGTCGACTTGAATCAGGGGCTTTACCGTCCCATCCGCGTATTCGAGCCAAGACTTCATCTTGCGGCCCAAAAGGTGCATATGAGGCATCGCGCCATACATGGTCACGTCGTTCTTCCACGTGAACTCGCGACGGGACTTGTACTCTTTCTCGCCGGCGGGGATGTTGATGCCAAAGTTAAACACCCAGTTGAGGTCCATCTCCTTCTCGATCGGCTCCTTTGCGGTGTAGAGTCCGATCTTCGTCAAGTCCTCTTCGACCTTGCCGGTCTTGTGATAGTGCACCTGGAGGACGATCTCTTCGCCTGGGTCGACTTTGAAAGCGATTCCTTTCGGCGACATCTGCGCGTTCGTTCCGGGTGCCCAGCCGCCCAAGGAGCCGCTTGGCATGAATCCGGTTCCACCGGCGGGTCCGGTGTATCCTTCCTGCCCGTCCTTGTTCGCTGCTTCAAGCCTTCGTGCGCCACCTTTGTCGTCGAGGAAGGCGATCACGTGGTGGACGATGCGGCGATTGCTCGGCTTGACCTCCATCGCCTTGATCCAGATTGGCTCTTTCCAATCCGACTTCATAACGAAGTTGCGATAGACGTCTTCACCTTCTGCGTCAAGCTTGTAGGGCTTGGACGCGCCGAGAACCATGTCGGGTGTGCCGAGGCCCCACTCAGAGTTGTTGAATTTGGGAGTCTCCGGCTCTTTCTTTGCGTCGCCACGAGGCGCTCCGGCTTCGTGCCAGTCGGCGATAGCCTGAATTTGCTCTTTCGTCAAGGTGTTCGGGTCTTTGAATTCGCCGTAGCCCTCCACCGCCTTCCAGGGTGGCATGATGCCGTGCTTGGTTACGGACGAGGTCATTCCGCTCCACTTCTTGGCGTTCTCGTAGCCAACCAAGGAGAATGGAGCGACTTCGCCGGGACGGTGGCAGGAGACGCACTTCTCATTGAGAATCGACGCGACGTCTTCCGCATACGTGACCGCTCTCTTTGGGGGAGATGCCGACTTTTTCGCTCCTTGAGGCGAAGTGGCAGCAATCGAGAACACCGTCAGTGCGGCTGCTCCAAGGGCGACGTGAGCTAATTTCATTGGCTTAAGAAGTTTACGTCGTTTCTTCAACCTGGTTACGTTATTGGCCCGATCTGCGCATTTTTCCAAGGGTTCCGTCGAGCGATCTAAACTAGCCTCGTGATTCTTTCCCGTCTCACTTGGCAAGATGTCGAGCAGCTCTCGCGTGAGATCGTCGTGTTGCTCCCAACTGGTTCGCTCGAACAACACGGACCGCACCTGCCTCTGTTTACGGATTCGCTCCTCGCGACAGCGGTCGCCGAGGCGGTGGAGGCCCGGATTCCAGAATCGGTCTTGTTGACGCCTACGCTCTGGCTCGGCGCGAGCGGGCACCACCTTGCCTTTTCGGGCTCGCTCAGCAACGACTTCGACAGTTACATGGGAGCGATCGCGAGCATTGCGGAGTCGCTCATTCCGCACGGCTTTCACAAGTTCTTTGTGCTGAACGGGCACGGAGGCAATACTGAGCCGAACGGGATGATCTTGCGGACTCTGAAGTCGCGGCACTTAACATGCACCTTCGGGCACAGCGGCTGTTTCGGCTATGCCACCGAGGTGGTTTCACAGGTGATGGAGGGTCCGTTCAAAGATATTCGCCACTCGTGTGAGGCGGAGGTCAGTCTGATGATGCACCTGCATCCGGACCTCGTTCGAACCGAGAAGTTGCGGGACGATGGTCTGACAGGCGAGCCACCCATCCGCGGTTTGATCCACCACTTCGATGAGATGACGGAGCAGGGATCGCTTGGATTTGCGACTTATGCGAACGCAGAGAAGGGGCGAGCGATCTTCGAGGCGTCCGTGGATGGAGTAGCGAGGGAGATGAAGGCGTTGGCAGAGGGATACGTCATGCGCGGGGTTTGAGTTTGTCCCTCCGCACGAGCGGAGGGACAAGCATTGGGTTAGGCGTTCATTGGCTGCTTCTTCGGCTGGGCGGCCTTGAAAGCTCGTACCGCGAGCCAAAGGAGCGGCACCCAGAGGGGGCAGAACACGGCGAACCAGATTGCGAAGGCGGCGACGCCTCGCAGAAGGCTGCCCATTTGAGTGGTTGATTCGCCCCAAGTCTGTGCGAGCCAATTCGGGTCTTTCGGTGCCTGGTGCGCGATCGCGGATTGGGTCAGGGTGAGGGAGATCGAGGAAAGGCTTGCCTGGCTGGCGAGAGACTTTCGCTGACCCTGAATGCTCTCGATCTGGCCGCGCACATCGGTGAGCTGCTGTTGCAGGCTAATGACGTCGTCGAGCCGGCGAGCGGCTTTGAGGAGGGCGCGATAGGTTTCTTCCTGCACGAGCATCGACTTGATGCGAGCGTCCATGTCCACGACCTGTTCGGTAACGTCTTCCGACTTGATGCTCTTGCCCGTTCGGATTCCGAGCGCTTCGATCTGGCTCATCGCCTCGTCGAAGGACTGCGATGGAACTCGCATGGAGACGGTGAGGGTCGGGTGATCGGAGTCCAGGTCGGTGCTGGAGGCGTTGTCCACGTAGCCGCCGAAGCCTCGGACGAGCTTCTGGACGTTTTTCTCGACCTTTTCGAGGTTGTCTACTCTCAGGGTGAGATCGGCGTGGCGGATGACCAGTCGGTTCTGAATGACGCTGCGCTGTGACGCAAGCTGGAACCCATTCTCCTCCGCCGGCATTCGGGAGCTGGCTTTCGCTTTCATAGGGCTCGAAGCAGCGACAGCCATGCCGTCCATGCCTGGAGGCTCCATGTTTTTGGTCTGGGACATCATATCGCCCCCGGCAGCAGACTCTGACTGAGCTCCCGAGCAACCTGCGACAACGAATCCAACGGCGAAAAGTATGGGAGTTAAAAGTTTCATTTGAAAGTTCTCCTGTGGAGCTAATTGCCAGTTGGTGATTGGAGGTGGGTGGTTCGTTCAATAAATCGTGCAAAGGACGTGGGCGAAGGTCTGCGCATGAATCCGATGTAGGCTTAACCGCATGATTTTTCCCGCCTCGACATCCGAAGATTTGTTGCTGGTTGCCATCAAAGAGAGACTCTTCACCGCGAAGGCGGTCGCAATGGCCAAGCACAATTCAGGAGGGGCCGTTGAGGATCGGGGGCGAGAGCGGACGGTTATCCTCAACGCCGTTCGGCTGGCGGTTAAGTTGCACCTCGATCCGGAGGTGGCTCTGAAAGTTTTTACAGCGCAGATCGAGGCAAACAAGGCTGGGCAGCGCACGTTTCTCGCGAAATGGAAGGGGAAGCCGGCGTTTTCGAATGCTCCCGACCTGGCGAAGGACGTCCGTCCAAAGCTCGATGCCCTCACTCCCAAGATCCTGCAAGGGTTGCTCCGAAAGCGCTACCGGACTGCGTCCGAGCTCACGGCTACGGGTATCGACCCGGTGTTCCGGCCCGCTTGGAATATCGCCGTCCAGCCGCTCCGTTTGAACCTAAATCGCGTGAAAAGCGGACACAAAGCGGTACCCTGACGGCATATGAGCAAAGTGCAAGTTATTGCCCTCGGCGGAGTGGGAGAGATTGGCAAGAACTGCAGCGTCGTTCGGCAAGACGACGATATCGTGGTCATCGACTGCGGCCTCACGTTTCCAAATGAAGACATGCTGGGCGTCGACATCGTCGTCCCCGATTTCACCTATATCGTCCAAAACAAAGAGAAGGTTCGTGGCATCTTCATCACCCACGCGCATGAAGACCACACCGGAGCGCTCGCGTATCTTCTGAACCAGGTCGACCTTCCCGTTTACTGCACGGAGTTTACGCACGCACTGATTTCTTCCCGGCTTAACGAGAAGCTTCCGCACAAGAAGGTGGACTATCGGATATTCAAGCTTGGAGACAAGATCCAGGCGGGTGCCCTTGAGGTCGAGTCGATTCGGGTTACGCACTCGATTCCGGAGAACTGCTCGATGGCGGTTCGAACGGAGCATGGGATCATCCTTTTCACCGGTGATTTCAAGTTCGACTTCACGCCCGTCGATGGCAAGCTGACGAATATCACGAGGTTCGGAGAGCTGGGTCACGAGGGCGTGCTTTGCCTTATGAGCGACTCCACGAATGTGGAGCGGCCGGGCTGGGGGCCCAGTGAACGAGCCGTGGTGGCGGGGCTCAAGAAGGTTTTTGCGGAGGCAGATGGACGGGTTTTGCTGACGACCTTTGCGAGCAACATCCACCGAATGCAGCAGCTCTACGACGTCGCGTATGAGTTTGGGCGGAAGGTGGCGGTTGTTGGCAGGCGGATGGAGCAGAACATCGAGACGTGCGAGCGGATGGGCTATCTGCGAATCCCGAAGGGCACGCGGGTGCGGCTGGAGGACATGAAGCTTTACGCCGACAACCAACTGGCGATCCTCACCACAGGCAGCCAGGGCGAGCCGATGAGCGCGCTGGTGCAGATGTCAAAAGGCGAGTATGGGCGGCTGCAAATCCGAAACGGAGATACGCTCATCTATTCGGCGAGACCGATTCCCGGAAACGAAGCAGCGATTTGGCGGACGATCAACCGGCTGTTCCTCCAAGGTTGTAAAGTTATCTACGAAAGCGAGACTCCGATCCACGTCAGCGGGCACGCCTATCAGGAGGAGCTCAAGATGATGATCAATCTGACCCGGCCGTACTATCTCGCGCCGGTCCACGGCGAGCCGAGGCACCAGTTCCGATATCAGCAGATCGCTGGCGAGATGGGTTATCCGCCGCACCGGATGTTTACGATGAAGGACGGCGTGCCGCTGGAGTTCGACGAGACGAGCGCGAACTTTGGAGAGGCGGTTCCTGTTGGACGCGTGTTGGTAGACAGTAGCGGCACTCCCGGCGTCACCGACGACGTTTTGAAGGATCGTTACAACGTTGCGCGTGAAGGCATCGTAGTAATAACTATCCCGATCGATGTCACGAAGGGGGAGCTTGCGGGCGACCCGATATTGCAGGCCCGTGGGTTCCACGGACCGGATGGCATCCTCGACCAGGCATTGGAAGTCGTCCAGGACGTGCTGAGATCGCTCACGCGTGAGGAGATGAAGGACCTGGCGCGGGTAAGGAAAGACGCGGCCGATGTTGTCCGCAGGCTGATCCAGAAGAGGTCCAACGTGCGACCCCTGGTGCTGCCGACCATCGTTGAAGTTTGAGTGCGTCGATGCCTCCACACGCGCCGTGTGCAGGCTAACAAGAAGGAATCCTATATGCGAGTTTTAGTTTACGAAGACAACCTACTCTGGTCCACGCGGATCATGAATGCCTTACAGACGCTGGGCCACGAGGCCGAGTTGCGGAACGAACCCGTTCCAGGCGACGCGGATGCCGCGATCGTCAATTTGAGCACCCAATCGATGGACGCTCCTAAGTTGGTTCCTGCGCTCGATAAGCGCGGCGTCATCGTCATCGGCCATGCGGGGCATAAAGAGAAGAACCTGCTGGAACTCGGAAGAGCCGCCGGTTGCCACATCGTCGCGACCAACAGCCAAATGACCAACAAGCTCGAGCAGTTGCTCGACAAATGCACCTGAGGTAGAACACACCTCTGATGCTGATTACCGCCCTGGCCATCCTTGCTCTCGGGATGCCGTCCCAGCAGCGCGTTCACTCGCTCACTGGAAACATCAAGCACCATGACGGCTTCGAGTCGAAGATTCTTGGCAACAAGCGGAACCTCATCGTTTATCTACCTCCGGGATATGAGGAGGACAAGACCAGGCGCTATCCCGTTCTTTACATGAACGATGGGCAGAACGTCTTCGATGGGATGACCTCTTATATTCCGAACCAGGAGTGGCGGGCGGACGAGGCTGCGGAGCGTCTGATCAGGGCTGGAAAGATCGAGCCGCTCATTATCGTTGGGGTGGACAACGGCCAAATGGCGCGGGCCGACGAATATCTGCCGACCCGAGCGCAAACGAAGTTTGCCAAGGATCCGATCGGGGGAAAAGCGGACCTATACGGTGACATGCTCACGAAGGAGCTGATGCCGATGATCAACTCGACTTACCGAACGAAGACGGGCGGGACCCATACGGGAATCCTTGGCAGCTCTTTAGGAGGAATCGTTAGCTTCTATCTCGGCACCACGCGGCCAAAGGTGTTTGGAAAGTTGGGCGTCGTCTCGCCTTCTATCTGGTGGGACGATCGGCTGTTGATCAAGCAGACCAAAGCCTGGAAAGCTAAACCGCCGGTGAAGATTTGGCTCGACATGGGCACCAAGGAAGGATACGAGGGGCTGCTCGACGCGCGGAATCTCAAGCGAGCGCTAGAAGCGAAGGGCTTTATTCTTGGAAAGGACCTTGCGTACATGGAGGCACCAGGAGCGCAGCATAACGAGGCGGCGTGGGCGGCGCGGATGGAAGCGATCCTGCTGTTCCTGTACGGCTAACGCGCAAAAGCTCCAAGTGTGCGATTTTGGGAACACCCGTCGCGCTGGGAACCTTCAATGTTGCATGATGCTCGCATAAAGGCAGATGGCAGCTATTCTCGGCATCCACCATATGACCGCCATCTGCGGGCCTTCGCAGGAGAACCTGGATTTCTACTCCGGGGTTCTGGGGCTGCGCCTTGTAAAGTTGACTGTCAACTTCGACGATCCCACAGCCCACCACCTCTACTACGGTGACGCGAGTGGCACCCCAGGGACAATCCTCACCTTCTTTCCTTATCCAAATGGGTATCCGGGCCGACCTGGCCGGGGCCAAGCCACCGTTACTT
>JBGGMI010000114.1:0-6451 GCA_041288075.1 Fimbriimonas sp. | reverse complement strand
TGCTTGAAACCGTGCTCGATCGCGTTGAGGATAAGCTCGTTTAGGACGAGGGCCACTTGGGTGGCTTGTGAGATGTTTAGGGTCACGTCTTCGCCTCGCACCTGGAACTGAATGCTGCGGTCTGGCAGCATCAGGGAGCTTTGTTGGTGGTGGACCAGGCTATCGGCGAGGGATTTAACTCCGACGTGGTCGAGATCGTCGCGGCTGAGGAGATCGTGGACGGAGGCGATGGCGAGGATTCTGGCGAGGCAGTCATTGAGGGCTTCTTCTAGCGACTTGTAGCTGCCATGGCGCATCTGGAGCCTTAGCAGGGATGCCACCTGCTGCAGGTTGTTCTTGACGCGGTGGTGCATCTCCTGCATGAGGGTGTTGCGGACTTGAAGCTTGGCGTGCTCGATGGAGATCGCGGCTTGCTTGGCGAGTGTTTCCAAGGCTTTGATCTCGTCCTGGCTAAAGTCTCGGACTTCGCTCGTGTAGCAGCTCAGAACTCCGACGGGTTTGTCCTGAACCGTCAGCGGCACACAGATCATTGATCTCAGGCCCTGCTCGACTGCCAGGTCGTGGCCGATGTAGTCGGCTTCGACCTGAACGTCTCGAACCATCACCGCGCGGTTCTCAGCAATGGCTCGGCCGGCGATGGATTCTCCGAGGGCGATGGCTCGCTTTCTTTGGTAGGCCTTGGCCGGGGCTTGGGTGGCTCGCAGGACGAGCATGCCGCGGTCTTCGTCGAGGAGGCGGACGGTGCAGACTCGGTAGTTGAATTGTTGGGCCGTCAGGTTTACGAGGAGTTGCAGGATTTCTTCGAGATAGGGGCTCGTGGCGATGGTCTTTGAGACTTCGCTGAGGGCGCCCAGACGGTTTTGTTGGGTGCCTGCCTGGTAGGCGTTGCTGTAGGCCTGGATGGCTTTGACGGTTTGGGTGGCGAGGTCCTGGAAGGCTGCTTCGTCTTGCTCTGTCATCTGCCACGGGCATGTTTTTCTTAAGTGGAGGACACCGAAGGGTTGTTCATCATCCTTTGTGAGCGGGAGGATGGCTACTCCGTCGCAGGTGGCGGTTTCTACGCCGGGATATTTGGCGTAGCGAGGGTCTTCTGTTGCGTTGCCTTCGATGAAGAGGGGCTCGCCGGTTTGGAGCACGTGGCCGCAGAGGCCAACACCCTTGCCGAGTTTAAGGCGGTTATTGAACTCGGGGTGGAAAGTGCTTGCCTTCATGATCAAGCCGTCGCCCTGGTCTCGGTAGAGGATGTCGCAGGATTCGGCACCGCTGATGCGGAGCCACTCGGTGGCAAGCTCGTGGATGAGTTCGTCTTTGGTGGAAGCGCGGGTCAGGGCGTCAAGGAAGTTGGGGGATTGGAGCAGTTCGGGGCTGGTGGTGCTGGTCATTCGTTGTTCTTAGGCGGCGGTATCGAGGCGCAAGTGCTCGCGTGCTCGACTTTCATGCCACTGCGCGAGACATATGTCATAAGGTGGCTGGTCGCGGATCACGGTTCGTCTGAATCTCATCACGCTGCCGAGGTCATGCCCTAGTTTAGTCTGCCGAGGGAGCCGACCATAGAAGTCGCGGAGGTTTACAGAACGTTGGTGGCAATCATCGAGACCGCTTTGGGCTTAGAATCTGATATGGCTGTTCTCTTTGCCCTTGCCGCTCTCGCCTTCACTCCTGCCGCCGACTGGAAGCTCGTCTGGTCCGATGAATTCGACATGCCCGGGTTGCCAGACTCCGAAAAGTGGGGATATGAAGAGGGCTACATCCGGAACGGAGAGAAGCAGTTTTATACAAAGCGTCGTGAGAACGCGCGGGTCGAGAAGGGGAAGCTGATCATCGAGGCTCAGAAGGATGGCTTCCAAGGCAAACCGATTACCTCGGCGAGCCTGACTACTCAGGGTAAGGCCGAGTGGACTTATGGGAAGTTCGAGGTGCGGGCGAAGCTTCCTGCTGGGCGGGGGACGTGGCCGGCGGCGTGGATGCTTGGCACGAACATTTCGAAGGTGGCCTGGCCGAAGTGCGGCGAGATCGACATCATGGAGTATGTGGGCTTCGAGCCTAATAAGGTGTATTCGAACGTTCACACTCTGGCTTACAACCATTCCATCGGAACCGGCAAAGGCTCCTCGATGGACTTGGACCGGCCGTTTGCTTCGTATCACGTCTATAGCTGCGAATGGACGCTGGGTCAGATGCAGTTCTTTGTGGATGGGCGGCACATGCTCACTTTTAAGAAGGAGAGGGACGATGTGGCGGTGTGGCCGTTCGATGCGCCGCAATATCTGATCCTGAACCTGGCGATCGGGGGCGGCTGGGGTGGGCAGAAGGGGATCGATGATGCGATCTTTCCGGCTCGCTACGAGATCGACTACGTTCGCGTTTACCAACAGTAGAAGCAAAGCACGCCTCGGGCTCGTCCTTCTTCAAGATGGCTACCGCCTCAAAACGGCAGTTTCTTGAGATGAACGGCTACCAGTGGGCCGTGCTCTTTGCGGCTTGGCTTGGTTGGGGATTCGATGTTTTCGACAGCCTGCTGTTCAACTTCGTAGCTCCGAGCTGTATTCCTAATTTGCTGGGGATTCCGATCGGGAGTCCCGAGGCGAAGGGGCCGACGCTGCTCTGGGTCGGGTGGCTCAGCTCACTCTTGCTGATCGGGTGGGCGATTGGCGGGATCGTGTTTGGGCGCATCTGCGACCGCATTGGGCGAACGAAGACGCTGCTGCTGACGATGCTGCTGTATTCGGTCGGTACGGCGCTTTGTGCGGTAGCTCCTAATGTTTGGCTATTGATGCTGTTCCGCTTCATTGCCAGCCTGGGGATCGGCGGCGAATGGGCGGCGGGGGCTTCGATGGTGGCGGAAGTTGTTCCGGAGAAGCGTCGGGTCGAGGCGGGGGCGCTGCTTTACACGTCGGCTCCGATGGGGCTGTTTCTGGCGACTTATGTGACCTATCAGATTCAGGGAGTGCACTTCAAATCCACTCCCGAGGTCGCGTGGCGGTATGTGTTTCTGTTCGGGCTGATTCCGGCGGCGGCGGCTTTTCTGGTTCGGCTCTTTATCAAGGAGCCGGAGCGGTGGCAGAAGGTTGCGGATGTGGTGGAGCAGCACAGCATCAAGGAGATCTTCACTCCGGAGTTTCGCGCGATCACGCTCAGCGGATTGGCGATGGCGACCATCGCGCTGATCATGTGGTGGAGCTGCAACGCCTTTATTCCGACGATCGCGACCGGCATGGCTCGCGAGTGGGCGCCGGCGCATGGGCTGGATCCGCGGCAGCTTGGGGAGGAGTGGAAGAAGTTTGCGGCCAACCTGTTCAACATCGGCGGCTTGCTTGGGACGCTGCTGACCATACCGGTCGCGAAATACCTTGGGCGGAAGATGATGTACTTCGTGTATTTCCTGCTCTCAGGACTCGCGATCATCGGCACGTTTGCGCTCGACATTCCGTCGGATCAGCGGCTCTACGGTTTCTTCTTTATCGGGCTGACGGTTTTTGGGGTGTTCGGTAGCTTTACCTATTATCTGCCCGAGCTCTTCCCAACTCGGCTACGGGCGACCGGGGCGGGCTTCTGCTACAACGCGGGGCGGTTTATCGCTTCCGTGGGACCCTTTATCGTGGGGAGCATTGCGGCGCAGGGGGCTAATGCGCATGAGTCGGCGATGAACGTGCTCGTGTATGTTGGGGCCGTGCCTTTGCTCGGGCTCTTGCTACTTCCTTGGGTGCATGAGACCAAGGGCAAAGCCCTGGCCGACTAGCCCCACCAGAAGGCGGCTGCCATCAGGACGTAGAGGCCCACGAGGGCGATGCCCTCCAGCCATATCGCCTCGCCATCGAAGATAACGAAGGCGGGAACGATTGCCGCGATGATGAGGGCGACCAGCATCAAAGGCGGCAAGACGAGCGTCAAGGGGGTTGCCGCGATGAAGAATGAGGCGATGACGAGGACAGGGATGAGAAGAAGCGCGATTTGGAGCGAGGAGTTCATGACCACGCTGAGCGCGTAGTCTGGCTTGTTCTTCATCGCCAGCTGAATCCCGACGAGGTTCTCGATGGAGTTGCCGGCGATGGCTACGACGACGAGGCCGGTGAAGGCGTGGCTTAGCCCCATAGCTTTGGTCGCCGGTTCCAACGCGGAGACGAACCATTCGCTGACGAAGGCGGCGCCGACGCTTGCCATCGCCAGGACACCGACTGCCATTGCGATGGGCCAGATGGGGTGACCTTCCTTGGCGGCATCTTCTGGTATGACCGCCGAGTCTCCCTTTAGAAAGAAGCTGAGAGAGCTCCCAAACACGACCAACAGCACGATCGAGCAGACCAGCGCCAGCTCCGGCTCATGGCGCTCGGCGGGCGTGTGTAGGACGGCAGCGAGAGTGGGGATGGTGAGCGCGGTACAGGCGAGCATCATCAGCACGGCCATCATTCGGGGCGGTTCTGAATGGAACTTGAGCTTGCCGTTCTTGAGGCCGCCCAGCAAGATCGCCAAGCCGAGGACGAGCATCGAGTTGGCGAGGATCGAGCCTATGAGCGCGCCCTTTACGACGTCGACGAGGCCCGCTCGCAGGCTGAAGATGCACACCATCAGCTCGGGGAGATTGCCAAGGGCGCTTTGCAGGATGCCGGTTGCGCCGGCAGACATTCGGTTGCCCAAGTGATCCGTCGCATGGCCGACGACGACCGCTAGCAGGGAGAGGGCGGCGGCGGCGAAGAGAAATCGGGGGACATCACCCATGCTCCCGTGGGCGATGCCGGCGGCGATGGTTGCCACCAGCGCCATGCCCAACGTGCGGATATCTTTCGGGGTGATGAAGCTTTTGATAGCGGGAGTCTTACCCAAGAATCACCCCTGAACTCGTGTCTGCTCCGCCAAAGAGTACGCGAGAAGCTCTTGGCCGAAGGGGCTCAGGACGTGGATGTGGCTGGGATCAAGGGGAGTGCTCATGTAGGCCATCCGCAGCATGTCGCCATCGTCGGCAAAGTAGGGACCGATGCCAAGGAAGGAGAATCCTAGTTTCTCCGCCTGCTCGACAGCTTGAGGCGTGGCGGGGCTGGCAAGGGGGAGGTTCAAATAGACCGTCTCGCAACCTTGATGAAGCGATGCTTCCCTAAGCTCGTGCCGCAGGGTTTCGCCAAAGTCGATGCCGATGTGTCTCACGCGAATCTCCGCGAATTGGTCATGTGGGAGATGGGAGACTGAGATCGACGTCAAGCCTTCGGATTCTATTGTAGGTTCTTCGAAATGGAACGGTAAGCCTAGGTTCTCATAAATCTTCGAGATCATCCCCTGGTGGCGCTTAGGGACGAAGATGCTTCTTGGCTCAAGTTCTAGAAGTGGCGTGAAGTAGAGGACGGTGGATACCCGCTGCGCCAGCGACTCTTCCTCAAAACCCTTGATCGCGACGGGACTGGTATCGCTCAGATTTATGGCGCACAGCTTTGATCCGAAATGCTCGTTCGCCTTCTGACTGATGGTGTGAATGGTCCAGGGCAAGAAATACACCCCCTTTAGGGCGAGTCGGCGGCCCTCTTCGAGACCAAAGGCTTTCATGCGTTCCATGAGGCCCTTGCCACGGTGGTCCGGGTTGACGACGGCCGAGGATCCTTCGTAGAGGTCGGGAGGCTCTCGCTGTTCTAGCGCGTAGTGGCCAACCACTTCCCCGCCCGGATGTACGGCAACGATGGAGACCATCGCGCCAGTCTCATTTTCGGCGACGATCTTGTCCGGATAGTAGTAGTCCTCGTCGTCGTAGGTGTGGCCGTATGTTCGATACACGAGGCGGGAGACCTGAGGCGCGTCTTTTGGAATCAAGCGCCGTATAACGTATTGCTCCGCGTCAACGGGCTCGGCAGCCTTTCTCTTGATAGAGGGGCGGATGTCGGCTTCGGTACCGACTGCCTGGATCGTGAAGGTCAGCTCTTTGCCGCCGTAGCCAAGTAAGCGCCATTCGTGAGCGTTCAAGGCTTCTAGAGCCTCATCCAAGCGGGCTTCGAACTGCACTTGATCTTCGTCATCCAGATCTGACCCCGGGACCTCCGGCACTCCATTGTCGTGGACAGTCACATGCAGCATGCTGCTTTCAAGCCAAGCGTCCAGGCTGATCTGATCGGCGCGACCTTCAGGGTAGCCGAAGAGGACGGCGTATTCAACCGCCAAAGCCGCGGCTTTCGATGCGAGTGCGACTTCGTGCGGGTGCAAGGCGGCAGAGGCAGCGACGCGGTGGATAAAGGCCTCCGCAACCGGAATGCTCTGCTGCGTGTTGGGGACGGCGAGGTGGAAAGAACTCATTTCAGATAGAAAAACTCCAACCCTTAGATAGCCAACGCAATCTTGAGACCTTCCTTGATGTTGTAAAGCTCGGTCCTGCTAACCCTGCCGAGTGGCTCCCTCAGCTCATCTTTGGCGAGTGTGAGGACCTGATTCGTGATAGCCCAAGTTGTCGCGGAGAGGCTGTTTTCACTAGAAGGTT
>JBGGMI010000113.1:0-18492 GCA_041288075.1 Fimbriimonas sp. | reverse complement strand
TGCGGGAGAAGATTAGGCACTCTTTAAAGTGTTCGATCTTCTGTATTACGATCATTGCGTTTTGCCTTATCTTCCTAGGCATTCTGGTCAGCCTTTCCAACCAGACCGCCTTCTACGCTTTATGCGGCTTTGTTTTGCTATTTGCAATGCTTTACTACACGTGGCTGAGGGAAGTCTCTGGGAGTCAAGAAGGGCATATTGAAGTTAAAGGCATGAAGTTCGGGGATCTGCAGCTCGGCTGCGGATCTATTCAGTGGTCTACACGCGAAGCCGTGCACGTTGACGATACGTCAACAACTTACTATCGTGCAAGAGTCCGCAAGCTAATAAGTGGCTGCCTGCAATATCTGAAGGAACAAGCAAGGCCATTAATGGCACCGGGATTGTTCGAGGGCTCGCTCTTTAGTTTAGGGCTCGCACTTCTTGCGCTCACCTTTGCTTTTAATTGGATCATGTGGGCATTCCTAGCCGGTGGCGCACTTTCCATCGTCATTGCAGCGGTCGTGGGCTCGACCGGCAAGAAGGAACGCGACTTTCTGAAGCTGACGGAATTTGATACCGGATTCTACTGCCACGTCGAAGAATGGTTCCAAGGACGAGGTCATCCTCACGAAGCGGGGGCGGTAACTCGAGACTTGCACCGCCGACGAATGTCCTGCACCAACAAGGCGTTGATTGCTGATCTCATTCCACATCTTGTGTTTGGGCATGGCACGCGCCTATGGCCGGCGGTGAGCTTCTTTATCTGCCTGGCACTGTTCGGCTGTTACACTTTCGCCCTTCCGGGAGCGATTGAGCCGACTACACCTATTCGACTCTCGTCGACGGCGCGGGCAGATGCAGTATTGGCAATCGACGAAAACATAAGGAAGCCTGACGGGGGCGACCCGCAGGATCTGAGGCTAACCAGGCAAGCATTGCTTAACCGTCGTAAGGTTCTGACCGACGGTATGCGCCAATCGCAGCAAACGTCCATGGCCAGCGCAGGAGAATTGGCAATTCTAAAAGAGGAGCAGGCCCTATACGCGAGCGGCTTTGGACCAACCCTCCGCGCACTTCTTCCGTTCGCCACGTTCTCACTCGGTGACACGTTTCGATACTCGAACAGAGAGGTGCCGGCTCCGCCCGGCCCGCTAGGGGCAGCATTTATCTCGCCATTCGGTAGGGGCTTCACCTTCGCTGAGGTAGCCGCATTAATGACCTTGGCCGGCTGGCTCCTCATTCCTATCTTTCTCATCAAGCTCGTAGCTCAGATGAGGCGCTTGGATAGCAAGGACTTTGAGATTTGACAGGTCAAAACCACGGTCGCACCCTTCACGTGAAGCCGAAAACGCCGGTGCGAAGGCGACCTCACGTGTGGATCGCCAGATCCGAGCATTACTGTATTTCCCCTCTGTGCTCGCCCTCTGTGCTCCCCGGCGCGCATCGATCTTCGCACCCTTCGAGAGCAGCAGCTTGACCATGTCGAGCGATTGCCCGGCAGCGACGACAATAACGGGCCAATCGTTCGCTTCCGTAGCATTAGGGTTCGCCCCCTTGCTCAGGTGCCGCTTAACCTCCTTGGCGTCGTCCTTACGTATCGCGTCGAACAATTTCTGGTCGATGGGTCGCGCCTGAGTCGGAATGGATGGAGATCCCTGACAGGCGCCAGTTTGCAGCAACACGGAGGTGAGGAGAAGGATTCGCAATCCGCCGATGATCCTGCGGTACACGCCCCAATTATAAAGCGTGGGGCTTGCCGAGCATCGCTAAGCAATGTTGTGCTTTTTTATGCAGTTCACAGACCGATCCCGTATGCTTGATGTTATATTGACAGGGCTTATGTACTTCCGCGCTCGTTTAGCAAAGCCCTTGGCTCTAGCTGCTATTTCAATCCTCGTGACTGGCCTTGCGCACAGTCAAATCGGTGCTGGTGGCCTCAAGTTCCGGGGGTACATGGGCGTTTGGGAGAGTTTGGCCTCAACCGCTCCCGTGCTCAAGGTCGACGGCGGCAGCACGTACGCGGTGGCAATTCGAGCGGATGGAAGCGTCGTAGGTTGGGGGGCAACCGCTTTTGGAGGCGCAATACCGCCCCAGGGCTTGAAAAATCTAAGAGACATCTCCGCTGGCGGCTCACACACCCTCGGGATAACCTCGAACCAAGAGCTCATCGGATGGGGCACGAACAACTACGGTGAATCCGTGCCTCCAGCCGGCATTGGGCCCGTTAAGGCCGTTTCCGCCGGATTTGGCTATTCATTGGCTATCCGTGCCGATGGAACCCTCGCGCAATGGGGATGGAATATCGGATTGCCGCCGGCAGAACTTCAATCGGTAAAGTTTGTTTCTGCCGGGTCGAGTCACGCGTTGGCCGTCGACCAAAACGGGAAAATCTATGCATGGGGCGATAACTCCCAAGGACAATGCAACGTTCCGGTCGGCTTGCCGCCGGCGATTGAAGTAGGCGCAGCCGAGTTTCGCTCGTACGCGCTGCTCGCCGACGGCACGGTTATTGTCTTTGGTTCGTATAACGCAAGCAACTTTCTCGGTTGGACGGGGATCAAGCATCTCGCAGTTGGCTTTGGCGGCAATGTGAATGGTCAGTTATATGGAGGTGAGGTGGTCCTTGGCCTTCGTGGCGACGGATCAGTCGTCACGAACACCCCTTTACTCCACACCACAGAACTGGCGGGCATCACTCAAGTCTCCGTAGGTGGACCGCAGGCCCTTGCCCTAAAGAGTGACGGGACGCTCTACACGTTTGAAAATGGAGCAAGCGACAGCAGTGGCGGCTACCCTTGCGAACCGCCGGTCGGGGCGCACGATGCCATCGCTTTGAGTGGCACTGGAAGCACGCTGTACCTAAAACGGGCCGATGCCACGCTCGGCAGCTTTGGCTTGGAAAGCCGAGGAGGTCATCCTCCTAAAGATTTGCGGTCCGTCGTTCGAGTCACTGGGCCAAGGGATTCGGGCACCTTTATGCCTACTGGCTCCGGCATGGCGATCCGTTCGAACGGTAGCGTAACCAGTTGGGGCAATAATCAGCACGGTGTAGCCGATCCGCCACTTGGGCTTAAGGCCATTGATGGCGCGGTGACGCAAAACCTAGCTGCCGCAGTTAGGCAGGACGGAACTGTAGCCGTCTGGGGCTACCTGGCTTCGCTCAATCAGCCCCCCGCCGGCCTCAACAACGTCGTCGCAGTCTCTGCCCATTCAGGCGTATTCCTTGCCTTGAAGAATGATGGCACCGTCGTTCACTGGGGGGGGCGACAGTTCGGTATTGAAACCATTCCTGCTGGATTGAGCAACGTAGTTCAGGTTGTGGTCGGGCTCAGGGTTGCCTACGCCCTAAGATCAAACGGAACCGTGGTGGAGTGGGGTGAATACGCGGGAGAGATGCCAAGTGGCCTCGCCAACGTCGTTCGCCTTGCCATCGGCACCGATCAAAAAGCGGCCCTCCTCTCAAACGGAACAGTCGTAACGTGGGGAGGATACGCCGACGATCCCAGAAGGCACACTGGGGACCTCACCGGCATCGTCGATGTCGCGGTAACCCGACACTCGACCATCGGCCTTTCACGAGCCTGGATGTTTGTGAAGGATTGGCGGACGTACGGAGGCGATGTCTCAACCGGAACCGTCTACCTCGGTGCGCCGGCACCCGCAGGTGGAGTCGCAGTTGCGCTAAGCAGCGATCCCGGAGTCCTCGTGCCCGCTAGCGTGCTAGTTCCGGCGGGCGCACAGCGAGCTTCCTTCTCCATAAGAGCCGACAAGGTGACTGTCGAAACCAAGGTTCGGATTTCATCATCCTTGGGTAGCGCAACCTCAACTGCGTTGGTCACGGTGGTCCCAGCGGCCCGAGCCCTACAAGAGCTGTCACTGGATCTCGATGACTTCACTGGCGGCTCCACACAAGTTATCACCGGAACCGTCCGGCTTAACAAGCCCGCCCCCATCGGCGGCCTGACGATCCCCCTCACCTCATCCGACCCAAGCGTGGTTATGCCCCCCTCCGTCACGATCGCCGAGGGCCAAAGAACCGCGACATTCACCCTCCAACATAGCCGAGTCACCTTGGATCGACTGGTAAACATCACGGCAAAGGCCAAGGTCACGCTTGCCAAGACACTCACCATTCGCAAGCTGAAGATTGGCGCATGTGGAATGTCGAAGTATTTCACTGTGCCAAATGAAATTGTCAAATTCAGAGTGCGGCTCTCGGCCATCATGCCAGAGAGCGTGACGGTCGATGTCGAAGCCCTGGCCAATGCCAGCATTGGGACCTCGACGGTTACAGTCCCGGCCTTTGCCGCTTACAAGGACATATCGGTAACCACCGCGCCAGTCGTGGGCTGGCAATCGGCCTCCATCAAAGCTTCATTTGACGACACGCTTACGATCGTCGACTTTAGCGTGGTAAGCCTTTTTAGGGAAGCAACGTTTTCGCCAGGCTTCCCATACGGAATGCAAAACACCTTGTGTTCCCTAAGCCTCGTTGATTATGCCCCTGCAGGTGGATTGACGGTAAACACAAGCTCCTCGACACCTAACTTTATTGTTCCCCCAACGGTCTTCTTTCCAGCAGGTACAAAAAACGTGAAGTTCTGGTGCTCTGTCGCAGACGTTGTCACCAAGGAAACGGCTACGTTTACGGCGGAAGCAGCTACCAGCAAGCTAACTTTCGACCTGGTCTTAAATCCAAATATCGTCTCGAGCGTCTCCGTCAGCCCGTCTACTTTCATCGGAGGATCGACCACGGTCGTAAAGGCCACGATCAAGATCAAAGCCGCCGCGGCTCAAGATGTAGTCGTAAATCTAACAAGCACAAACTCATGCATTCAGGTTCCAGCAACTGCAATAATTCCAGCGGGCCAAAGCTCCGTTATAGTGACGCTGCAGCACACAGCGGTGCAAAGCCCAACAAGCGTTGTCATTAAGGCAACCCGCCTGGGCAAAACCGCATCCTCAGCCACGATAACCGTTAATCCTTAGGTCGTATCTGCCGATCATTGCAATCGAACCGTCACGCCCCTTCCCATGCTCCCGGGGGCATAGCCTGGGTACATTTTGATGCCCCAACCCACCTTCTACCGGAAAAACTTCTAAATACGTGAGGGCAGCGATGCCTCGGCTGAACTCGCGCTCCGCAGCCCTTGTCAGCCTTAACACTCCCTGGCGCGATTCGGTCGACGCTCTCATCCCGTACCTCTCGCCAGACGACACTCGTTTTCAAAGGCGTCTCAAATTTTGCCCAACAATTTTTCCGAAACTAGGTTGACAAAACCGCATCTTGAAACCTATATAGATGTGAACATCGTCCACCGCCCAAACCCCTACCACCCAGCCACCCGGCAAAAGCACCGTACAAACCCCAACCCTCGGACCTCGGACCTCGCCCCTCGACCCTCCCGGAGCCCCGCAAAATTACCTAGGGTGAACCAGGGTTCACCCCGTCACCCCATTCACCCCGTCACCCTCCCGATCCTCCGCTCCTCCAGCCCCGCTACTCCCATCCCAACCCCTGGAGGGGCTCGGTAGTAGTAGTGATCGCAGGTTCAAAACCCCCAGCCCGCCCGTCCGAACCCCTAGAGGGGCTCGGGCCAAGGCCATCGGGCCGAAAGACTCCTAGACTCCTAAGACTCCTCGACCCCTCGACTCCTCGACCCCTCGACTCCTCGACCCTCGACGCTCCTGATATACTTAAATCGGTGAACACCCTGAGCCTTTCCGCTCGCGCGGAGCTCCTGAAGCCCTCGCCGACCCTTAGCATTACCGCCAAGGCGAACCAGATGAAGGCGGACGGCCTCGACGTTGTCTCTCTCGCCGCCGGCGAGCCGGATTTCAGCACTCCAGAACCCATCTGCAAAGCCGCCATCCAGGCGATCGAACAGGGTTTCACCCGGTACACCCCAAGCTCGGGCACCAAAGACCTCAAAGAAGCCATCGCCGGCAAGCTAGAACGTGAAAACAACCTCGCCTACAAACCCGACCAGATCGTCGTAAGTTGCGGGGCCAAGCACTCGGTCTACAACGCCCTTCAAGTCCTCGTAAACCCCGGCGACGAAGTAATCCTCCTCGCCCCCTACTGGATGACATACGCCGAACAAGTCATCCTCGCCGGCGGAACCCCGGTGCAAATAGCCACAGAGGCAGAAAACGACTTCGTCCCCAGCTACGACCAGCTAAAGGAAGCGATCTCGCCCAAAACAAAGGTGCTCATCCTAAACGCCCCCGGCAACCCAACCGGCGCCATCCTCCCACGAGAAAACCTCAAACAAATCGCCGCCCTCGCCATCCGCCACGGATTCTGGGTTGTAGCAGACGAGATTTATGAGCGGCTGGTGTACGACGGATTCAAACAGGACTCCATTGCCTCGCTCGGCCGCGACATCATGGACCAAACCGTCACCATCGGCGGCTGCTCCAAGAGCTATGCGATGACCGGCTGGCGCATCGGCTTCGCCGCCGCCCCCGTTCCCGTGGCCAAAGCCATGGCCAACCTGCAAGACCAGGTCACGAGCAACCCGACCTCCTTCGCCCAAAAGGGAGCTACCGCCGCGTTCAACCTGCCACCCGATGCTATCGAAGCCATGCGCGCCGAATTCGAGGCTCGCCGCAACCTCATCGTCGGCCTTTTACGAGACATCGAAGGCGTAAACGTGCGAAAACCTGGCGGTGCCTTCTACGTCTTTCCAGATGTGTCCGCTTTCCTCGGTCCAGACATGCCCAGCGACATCCAGCTCGCCGAGCACTTGCTGGAAGAGGCCCAGGTAGCCACCGTCCCCGGCTCCGTCTTCATGGGCAAAGGCCACCTGCGCCTCAGCTACGCCGCCAGCCGCCACGACATCGAAAGAGGGGTGGCGCGCATTGCCGACGTGCTAGGCAAGCGCCGCCAATGATCCCCCGCCAAATCCCGCTCAAGAGCGAGCAGCTCTTCGCGGTGGCCATGCGCCACCGGAGCGCCGCACCAAATCCGATCCCCGACAGCTACGAGCGCATGGAGTTCTTCGGCGACTCCGTCCTGGGCCTCATCGTGGCGCAATACCTCTACGAGCACCACCCGGATTGGGACCAGGGCATGCTCTCCAAGGCCAAATCAAGCGTCGTGCAGGAGGCTCCGTTGGCAGAGGTAGCCTTGAAGCTCGGGCTCGATCAGTACGTTGAGATCAGCGTCGGTGAAGAAACCACTGGGGGCCGCCAGCGCCCCTCCATTCTCGCCGATGTTCTAGAAGCCATCATCGGCGCCGTTTATCTGGAATCCGGTTTAGAAGTCGCCCGATGGTTCGTGCTCGAGCAGATGCACCCCTACCTCATGCGCGTGAGCAGCGGCGACGTGAACCCGAACGATTACAAGTCGAAGCTTCAGGAGATTGCGCAGGCTATCTGGCGAAAGTCGCCCATCTATCGCATTGTTCGAGAATCAGGCTTCTCGCACGACAAACGCTTTCAGGTGCAAGTCATCTTCGACGACGAGGTGATCGGCGACGGAACAGGCCGAAGCAAAAAGGAAGCCGAGCAAGACGCGGCCCGGGAAGCCTTGGAAGCGATCGAGCGCGCGCGGCGTCTACGAGAGCAGGTCGTGGAAGACCCATTTCTGTAGGACCAAGGTGGGCCATATTGCCCTTTCGCCGTCACGAAGGCCCCACTCATCTCGTATTACGTAGCGAGGACGTTAAAGATGGGGCAAGCTTGTAAGGTGTTTGATTCGATGAGCCTGGAAGAGGCGATTAAGGGCAGCTATCTCGCGGTTGGATTTTCCGGCGAAGATTTAGAGGCGCTTTACGAGATCGCGGAGTGCTGCACGTATGAGGACGGCGAGGTGATCCTCCGGCAGTTCGACGAGACCAAGGACATCTACATCTTGGCCAGTGGGCGCGCGCACATCGTCACTATTCTTGGCGATCCGATCGGCGTCATTAAACCCGGCATGCCCGTAGGCGAAATCTCGTTCCTCGATGGCCGGCCACGCTCGGTTTCGGTTGTCGCAGTTGGGCCAACGGATGCGGTTTCTATCCCCTACGACAAAGCTTGGGCTCTCCTGAAAGAGCGACCAGCCATGGAGCTTGCCATGATGCGCAACATCAGCCGCCTGCTCTGCGCCCGAATGCGCAGCGCGAATAACAACATCGCAGCTTTGATGGCGATAGAGGAAAGCGAGGGCGCGATCCTCAGTCCCCGCTCAAGCAGCGCGTAAGCGGTCATTCGCGATCAAAAGGCCTTCGAGCGTCAGGGTGGGTTCGTAGGTTTCGATGCTTTCGCACAGCCCGAGGAACAAGCTGCCTAGACCCCCCGTGGCGATTACCTTGGCTCCGCCGCCCATTTCCGCGTCGATTCTCTTCGCCAAGGCATCGATAGCTCCCGCATAGCCGAGCATGATGCCGGATTGAAGGGAGTGCACGGTATTCCTCCCTAGCGCCGTCTCAGGAGCTTTGAATTCCACTTGCGGGAGCTTCGCTGCGCGGTCGAAGAGGGCTTGGCTGCTGAGTTTGACACCGGTCAGAATGGCACCTCCGAGATAGGAGCCGGTGGGGCCGATGGCGTCGAACGTTGTGGCCGTTCCGAAGTCGACGACGATGATCGGGGGCGGGTACTTTGCAAGAGCCCCCAAGGCGTTAGCGATCCGGTCGGCTCCTACTGCGTGAGGCGGGTCGTATTCGACCTTCACTCCAACATCGCACCCGTTCTTTAGAAAGCGTAGCGGCGTGCTGAGCCACTTTTCGCAGAGCTTGGCGAGCGAGTGATCCATGGCGGGCACGACGGAGCAGCAAACCGCCTTGTCGATCTTCCAGGCAAGCCCCTGCAGGTCGAATATCGCTTTGAGCCAGGCGGCGAGTTCATCTTCCGTGTCGTGAATGTTCGTGGCTCGACGCCAGAGGCCGATCCATTCGGAGCCGTTCCAGGCCCCGAAGACCGTGTGCGTGTTACCGACGTCAATCGCCAAGAGCATAGGTCAAGTCTACGCGCCCGTGCACTTCTCCGCCGAGCTTTTCTTCCAGGGCCCTTACCAGCGAGTCTGCGACGCGGTCGCGTAGCTCGTAATTGTCCGCCTCCACCATCACTCGAATGACTGGCTGAGTGCCGCTCGGGCGAACGACCACACGGCCGTGGCCCTCGATTTCTCTTTCTCCTGCCTCTAGTTCTTCGGCAATCTTCTGCGCCCAATCCTGAGTGGAGGAGACGTGGACGTTGACCATGAGTTGCGGCCATGGCTCGTACTCGTCGTAGAAAGATGACGCCGGACGGCCCTCTCGCTTGAGTACGCGAAGCAGCTCCATCATCGTCATAAGCCCATCTCCAGTCGGGCCCTTCGCGGGGAAGATGATGTGCCCACTCTGCTCGCCGCCGATCTTTGCGCGGGTATCGCTAATTCGCTGTGCCACGTACTTGTCGCCTACCGGCGCTCGTTCGAGAGTGATGCCGAGGCGAGTCATGTACGCTTCGAAGCCTCCATTGCTCATCACAGTGCCCACGACCACGGGAGGATCCAGTTGGCCCTGGCGCTGATAATGAGCGGCCCAAATCCCAATGGTCCGATCGCCGTTGATCAGCCGCCCCAGCTCGTCGCTGAATATCGCCCGGTCCGCGTCGCCGTCGAAAGCAACGCCAACGGATGCCGCACTCGATTTCGTCAGCTTTTGCACCGTCTCCGGCTTCGTTGCGCCACCTTCGGCATTGATGTTCATGCCGTCCGGCTGATCGCCGATAACCGTGACGACGGCCCCTAAACGCCTGAGTGCCTCCGGTCCCAACTCATAACCGGCGCCGTGAGCGCAGTCGAGCGCGACGCTCATGCCGTCCAGACGCTCGGGCACAGCGCTAATCAGTACGTCGAGGTATCCGGCTAGCTCCGATCGATCCTCGTAGAGCGTGCCGACTCCAGCACCAACGGGACGCCCTTCGGCGGAGTCCATCAGTGCTTCGATACCGAGCTCTACCTCATCGGAAAGCTTCCGGCCGTCGTGCCCGACGAACTTAATCCCATTGTCCGGTGCCGGATTGTGGCTGGCGGAAATGATGACGCCCACCCCATAATCGCCGGTTCTCGCCACGAATGCGATTGCGGGAGTAGGTGCGACTCCGAGGTCGACGCAATCAACACCAACCGAATTCAGCCCCGCCGCGAGTGCCGACGTCAACATTGTCCCGCTCCGCCGAGTATCCCGTCCGATCACTGCTCGCTTCGGCTGATCTGACTGAAGAAGCCACCGCCCCGCCGCCTGACCAAGCTGCATCGCAAGCTCGGGAGTCAGCTTCTGATTGGCGACTCCGCGCACGCCATCCGTGCCGAAGTGCTTGCGGCTCACGAGTTCTTGGCCACCTTCACCCGTGCGGGCCTGATGACCTTGTCTCCCATGCGATATCCCGGCTCGATTTCAGCGATGATCGTCCCATCCTCGTGCTCGGGCGAGGCTTCCATTCCGATCGCGTCGTGAAGGTCGGGATCGAATGGCTGCCCCAAGACGTCGATGCGCTGCAGGTTCTGCGATTCGAGGATTTGCCTGAGCTGCTTTTCAACGATTCGCACGCCGGACAGCATTTTCTCGGGATCGGCGCCCGCTTCGAGGTGGTTCACCGTACGCTCGAAATTGTCCAGAACGGGCAACAGAGCGGTTACCAAGTTTTCGGTCGCGAAGCGCCGAAGAGCCTCTTTCTCTTCCCGAGCCCGCCGGTTCAGGTTCTGATAGTCGGCTAGAGCCCGAAGCTTGTCCGCCTCGGCATCCACCAAACTCTGCTGAAGCGCCTCGATAATTTCCCGAAGTTTCGCGGTCGCGTCTTCAGTTAGGTCCGGCTGCTGCTGTTCCTGCTGAGCCTCCTCTTCGACCTGGTGCTCAGGTTCTCGTGGGGCGTGATGCGACTTTTTTTTATGCGGCAATTTGAGTTGATCTCCTCCTGGTCTGACAGGTCATTTTACCTGCCCGCTACTCTTTCACCAGTCTAAAGATCGTGCTGAACCCGCACAGGTATATCTGGCCGTCGGGTGCCTCCGTGACGTCGAGCAAACCTCCGTCGAGGCCAGAAAGGATAACCTTTTGGCTCAATATCGAGCCGTTATCGGCAAGGCTGTAAAGCCGCAGGGCCGCATCGTTCAGGCTGCACATCAGGAAGCTGCCGCGAATGGCGTAGAAATCGCTGCTTGAAAAAGTTACGCCGGTGGGGGCGATGCAGGGCGTATATCGTTTGAGTGGCTTTCGGTAGGCCGGGTCGGTGTCACCGCAGGGTTGGCTTGGCCGCCATCCATAGTTGCCCCCCTTTACAATCCTGTTGATCTCATCGTCGCAGGATGGGCCGTTTTCCGAGGCATAAGGAATAGAAGTGCCGGGGCGGAAGGCGAGGCCGAAAGGATTCCGCAACCCCAGCGCCCACATCGGGTTCCCATCGATCGGATTCCCTGGTGCCGGAGCTCCAAGAGCTGTGTATCGCAGGATCTTGCCCGAAATGCTTGCGGTGTTCTGCGAGTTGCTCGAGTTGCGGTTGTCGCCAGTGGTGACGTACAGCCGCTTGTCCGGCCCAAAAGCGATTCGGCCTCCGTTATGGTTCTGCGTAATCGGCAGGTTGTCAACGATCACCCGCATGTTCGTGCCCACGTTCGCCACGTCGGTAAACCGCACCACCCGATTCTTCAGCAGGTTCAAATCGGTGTAACACACGTAAACGAACTTGTTAGTCGTATATGCGGGATCGAGAGCCAGCCCCAGCACCCCCTGCTCGCCTTCTTGCGAAGTCGGCAACGAGGCGAAAGGCGTGGGAAGCACCTGCCCGTTCTGGATGACGCGCACGTTTCCGGTGTTGAGTTCCGTATAGAAGAGCCGCCCATCCGGCGCGAAGCGGATGTTGGAGGGCACGGCAAGACCGGTAAAGAGCGGAATGGCGGAGTATCCCCCTGCTCGAACCTCCCCGTCCGTGTTCTCGACGACCTCAGGATCGCCGCCGTTGCCCGCGCATCCCAGCCCAGCCAACAGAACTGCCGCAACAAACCACTTTTTCATACTCGCTGCCCCTTAGACGATTATAGGTTCCGATCAGCGATGGCGGGTCATTTCGAGCGGCACCACGAACTTCTCAAACTCCTCCGCCGTCACGTGCCCGAGCGCGAGAGCGGCTTCCTTTAGGGTCGATCCTTCTTTGTGCGCTTTCTTCGCTATCGCCGCTGCCTTGTCGTAGCCGATGTGCTTGTTCAGGGCTGTAACCTGCATCAGGTTCGAAGCCAAATTCTCGGCAATCCGCTCCCTATTCGGCTCTATCCCAACCGCGCAGTTGTCGTTGAAGGCTGCGCAACCGTCGCCGATGAGTTGAATGGAAGACAGCACGTTGTAGACCATCACGGGCTTGAAAACGTTGAGCTGGAAATTGCCCTGCGTGCCCCCGAACGCCACTGCCGCATCATTTCCGAAGACTTGTACCGCCACCATCGTGAGGGCCTCGCTCTGGGTGGGATTCACCTTGCCGGGCATGATCGAGGAGCCGGGCTCGTTTTCCGGAATGATCAGCTCGCCGATCCCATTACGCGGCCCTGATGCAAGCCAGCGCACATCGTTTGCCATCTTCATGAGCGCCCCCGACAAAGTCCTCAGAGCCGCACTGGTTTGAACGAGAGCATCATGGGCGGCTAGGGCGGCGAATTTGTTCTTAGCGGAAACAAACGGAAACCCGGTCTCCTTTGCAAACTTCGAGGCTGCCAAGTCGCCGAACTGCGGGTGAGCGTTGAGCCCGGTTCCCACAGCCGTGCCGCCGATCGCCAGCTCGTAAAGGCCCTTCTCGGCGTGACGCACTTCGTCGACGGCGTAGTCGAGTTGGGCGACCCAGCTTCCGATCTCTTGGCCGAGGGTAATAGGGGTCGCGTCCTGCAGGTGCGTTCGGCCAACTTTCACAATGTCAGCGAACTCCACTGATTTGGCCGCCAATGTGTCGCGGAGCTTCTGCACGTTCGGATAGAGCTGCCGATGAAGCTCTTCCACCACGGCGATGTGCATAGCGGTCGGGAAGGTGTCGTTGGAGCTTTGGCCGCGATTGACATGATCGTTCGGGTGAACCGGCTTCTTGCTCCCCATTTCCCCGCCGGCAAGCTCGATAGCCCGGTTGGAGATCACCTCGTTCGCGTTCATGTTGCTCTGCGTGCCGGAGCCGGTCTGGAATACGACGAGCGGGAAATGGTCGTCCAGCTTGTTGTCCGCGACTTCCTGCGCCGCCCGGATGATGAGATCGGCTGCATCGGGCGGGAGCTCTCCGAGGTCGCGATTGGCTTCGGCAGCGCCCTTCTTAAGGACACCTAGGGCCCGGATGATGCTCTTAGGCATCTTGAAGCGATCGACGCCGATAGGGAAGTTCTGGATCGACCGCTGCGTCTGCGCTCCCCAATACCAGTCCGCAGCCACCTCGAGCTGTCCCATCGTGTCGCTTTCGATTCGGGTTGACATCTGGGTGAGAGTTTATCCCGCGCGCAGGGTCGCGACTACCACGTACTTGACCGACTACTTTCGAACGCCAGACGCGGCTTCGGTGCCCTTAAGCAGACAGATAAACCCGGCCAATGCAGAAGCGCCGGCGCTTCCCAGAAAGGGTGCTTCCTGATCTCTAAGTGGCCAACTCGGGACTCCAAAGAACTTGACACTCGCCGCTCCGAGCGCAAAGGCCAGGAGGAGGAGCAGAATGCCGGTTACGGAGAGGCCGGCGCGTCGATCAGGAGTCATTGGCTTCATAAGGCAAACACCTCTTGGGTGATAGATATGTTCTTCCACATCTTCTGAGGCTTTAGGCCCATCTGCTGACCCGGAGGAATACCAGCTTTTCAGCCAAGGTTCAACCCGCGCTCGGCCAGCTCAATCGCTCTAAGCGCCGCGCGCGCCTTGTTGAGGGACTCCTGATACTCCAACTCGCCGACTGAGTCATAAACGACTCCACCGCCAGCCTGCACATATGCCATTCCGTTTTTGAGCAGGATCGTGCGGATCGCGATGCAGGTATCGACACCGCCGGTGTAGCTGAAGGCCCCCACTGCTCCAGCGTAGAGGCCGCGGCGGACTGGCTCCACCTCGTCGATGATTTGCATGGCCCGCACCTTTGGTGCCCCGCTCACGGTGCCAGCCGGGTGGCAAGCGCGGAATAGATCGAAGGCAGTTTTATCGGCTGCTAACGTCCCGGTCACATCGCTGACGATGTGCATGACATGAGAGTAGCGCTCCACAACCATGAGATCGTTCACTTGAACAGTTCCGTACTCACAGACACGTCCGAGATCGTTTCGACCAAGGTCGACAAGCATGATGTGCTCGGCCCGTTCTTTCACATCGCCGATAAGCTCCTCCGCCAGGGCGCGATCCTCCTCCTCCGTCTCTCCTCTCCAGCGAGTGCCGGCGATGGGTCGGAGGCGAGCCTTTCGGCCGTGCAAACTCACGAGGAGCTCGGGGGATGCGCCAACCACGTCGAAGTCGCCGAAGCGAAGCAGAAACATGTAAGGAGAAGGGTTGACGGTGCGTAGCGCCCGATAGACGGTTAGTGGGTGGGCTTCGACTTTGGTGGAAAGCCTTTGAGAAGGAACCACCTGTATGGCGTCCCCTTGTGCGATGTACTCCTTCACCCGCTCCACCACCTGGACGTAGCGTTCGCGCGTGAACGTTGAAGACACCTCGGCTTCACCTTGCGGGGCGCGGAATCGATCGGGCAAAGCAGGCAAGGGGCCCGCAAGCCGTTCGAGGACCCACTCGACCTCTCGCTCGGCTCGGTCGTATCCGGCTGCCGATCCGTCGGTTGTGACGAGGATGCGGATGAGCTTCTTCGCGTGGTCGAAAGCCACTACCGTATCGGTGAGCATCATGGCCACGTCGTCCACTTGCAGCGGATCGTCGCAGGAATCCGGCAGCTTCTCGAAATGGCGCACGATGTCGTAGCCCAACATCCCTACTGCACCGCCAGTGAAGTCCGGAAGACCCTCACTTGCCAGTGGCGGCTCCGCAAACAGCTCCCTTTCAAGCACATGCAGTGGATCTTCGGCGGGCTCGAGCCGCAGTTCCTCGGTTACGCCACCCTTTGTGAGCCGCACGGTGCCGTTCTTTGCTCGCACGACTGACTTGGGTCGAACGCCGATATAGGAGTAACGGCTCACGTTCTCCCCGCCCGTCACGCTTTCGAGAAGAAAGCTGTGCTCCTGATCGAAAGCGAGCTTCCAGTAAGCGCTCACCGGGGTTTCAATGTCGGAGAGCACGTCCCTGCTCACCACCATCGCTCGAACTCCGCCGGTGCGCTTCAGAAAGTCTTCTTTGTTAGGAGTCATGCCGCTCCCAGAGCATAGCAAACGAGGCGACTTTAACAAGCTCCTTCCTGAAGCTGGCTAGTCCGTTTCCCCGATAAGGTAGATCATCAGGACGGATGTGATGATATTCAGCAGGTTTTGCACGATGCCTGTGATGCCCCAGCCGGTGAAGAAGCCCCCGGCGAGCACGCTGCTAAGGAGTCCGAAGGCACCGGAAAGGATGTTGATCCAGCAGAAGAAGTTGACGATTCCACGGATGAACTCCACCTTTGCCAGCAGGCCGATGCCGATGAGCATGCCAATGGCACCGACAATCACACCGATGTAGCCGAAGAACCCGAACTGCTCGCCTATGGCGTTGTCGGTGTGCCTTGTCATCATGATCACGCCGCGAGCGATGTCGGCAAGGCCGGCGACAACGTAGTACCCCGAGATGAGGTAGTACGCGGGCCAGACCCACTTTGCCGGCCCATATGCTGCGGCCCGGTTATTCGATTTCGGGTCGATTTTCGGCCGGACGACGGATTTGAGGTCGCTTTGGCAGAACTGACAGACCTGAGCCCAATCGGGCAGGGAGTTGGCGCATTTGGGACAGGTGATCACGAGGAAATGCGATTGTAACCCGAGCACTCCGGGTTACGGAAGGACCTTGCTACGAGACGCGCAATGTTTCTATGGGCGGTGCCTCCAGTGGAAAGGAGGCACCTGCTTGATGCGCTTAACAGCTTGCCAGGAAGGCCCCACCTGCCAAGAGGCCGGCCTTTTCACCGGCTTCGTCGGTGTTGAAGTTCTCGTCCTCCAGCTCAATACTGACCGCACCCTGATAGCCGCTCGCCTTTAGAATCTCAAATGCCTTCGTCCATCTCATTTGGCCGTGGCCGGGGATGGTGTAGCGCCAATGCCAGGCACCAAAGCCGGGAGCTTTGGCGAAGGTAGCGGGCTGCTCGGTTCCGTACTCGTAGAGACCCTCCTCGAACACTTCGGTGTCTTTGCCATGCACGTGGTAGACACGATCGGCGAATTCTTCGACGAAACGGATCGGATCGATGCCCATCCGGATCAAGTGACTTGGGTCGTAGTTGATGCCAACGGATTTTGAGGGAACCTCCTTGATCGCAGCTCGATAGCCTTCCGGTGTGCAGCAGAGCGCACCGGGTCCGGGCCAGCCCTCGATGACAAGCCTTCCGTTGTGCTTTTCGAGGTGGGGCGTGAGCTCGTTGAGCCCCTCAACCATGAGCGCAAAGTTCTCTGCCCTTGATTTGGCGGCATCGTCCGGCAGCATGACCGTGAAGTAATTCCTGATTCCGTGCTTCGCGCAAGCTTCGAAGTAAGCCACATTCTTGGCGACTGCCTCTTTGCGTTTGCCTTCGTCAGAGGTGATGAGCCCCCTCCAATCGAGAAGGTCGGCGGAGCCTACTTGCAGTCCCGCGGCTTTGACGTCGCCTCCGGCTACATCCGAGTCGGATCCGAGATCGATGACGCTGAATCCGTTCTCTTTCGACCAGGAGATGAGGCCCGCGAGGTCCTTTTGCCACGCGCTCCACCCGCGCCGGAAGCCGATCGGAAAGGAGCCAGTTCTTGTTGTGAGCATCGCGGCGGAGTTTACATTGGGTGCCCCTCATTTGGCTGTCAAAGGAAAGCGCTTGACTTCGGGAACTAACACTGTGCAATAATTATCTAAACAATCATTGCGTAGAGAATTATTATGAGCCAAACCACTTTGACAAAGAAACACACGTACACCATCGATCCTGCCCACTCCAGCGTTCGCTTTTGGGTCAAGCATCTGATGATCTCGAAGGTCCATGGAGAACTTAGCGAGATCAGCGGAAGCGTGATCGCCGACCCCAGCGACTACTCTACGGCGGAACTCGACATCACGATCCAAACCGAAAGCTTGAGCACTAGGCAGGAGCAACGGGACGCCCATCTCAAGGGGGCAGACTTTCTCGATGTCGAGCACTTTCCAACCATCACCTTCAAATCGAAGCGAGTGGTGCCCACTAGAGAAGGAGAAGCCGACATTATTGGCGATCTCACGCTGCGTGGAGTAACGCGAGAGGTGACTCTGAAGGCCGAGATCTCACCGGAGGCGGTAAGCCCGTTTGGCGGCTATAAAGTTGGTGCGAGTGCGACAATGGTGATCAACCGTGAGGACTTCGGGATCACCTGGAACATGCTGCTCGAGACGGGTGGAATCACGGTCGGAAAGGAAATCCACCTGATGATCGATGTTGAACTGGATCGGCCAGAGTGAGTTCGAGGTGTAGAACCTCAGTCGTCGTCTTCCTCTTCTAGGGGAGACCAGGCCCATTCGTAGCGGTCGAGCAGTTCGGCTTCGAATCGGTCCAGCGAAGTTCGAAAGTGATGCGTGTGGGGGTAAGGGTAGACGACTTCGTCTTCCCTAAGCCCCTGAGCCTGTAAAATCGACGCGAACTGATCGACGGGCCCGTAAGCATAAATCACGTTGTGCTGGTCGTAAACCAAGAGCGACCGGTCCTTGCGAGAGCCAATCCAGAGGTGGTGCCTGGCGTCGCCTTCAAAGAATTCTTGGAAGCTAGAGAGCAGCCGGCGAATGCCATCCTCGTCGAATTCCTCCATCAACTGATATCTCCCGGGCTGCACGCTTTCGGTGTGCGGCACCATAAGGATGTAGAGCACCCAGTAAGGAGGCGGCATTTCTCGCGTGAGGCGGATCAACAGGTCCACGTGTTTCGCCGCGGGGGCCACGACTATTCGCGGTGGAATGGTGCCATCTTGGCGCTGAAAGACATTTTCGTATTGGAACTCGACAATCCCTTCGCCACGCACATGCGTGCCGATCTTGAACGGCTCTTCCGTTATATCGTCGCCACGCATGGATACAGGATACAGGGCAAACGGCGATTAGCGTTGAGTAAGATTCGCGGAAGCATGTCGAACATTCCTGCCGATCTGAAGTACGTCAAAACCCACGAATGGGTGCGCCTCGAGGGGGATACCGCTACGGTGGGGATCACCGATTTCGCGCAGTCGGAACTTGGAGACGTGGTGTACGTCGAGGTGCCCGAAGTTGGTCGCGTGCTAAATGCCGGAGATTCATTTGGCAGCGTGGAAAGCGTCAAGACGGTCTCGGACGTTTATGCGCCGGTGGCCGGAGAGGTCGTAGAAGTGAACGCTGCGCTAGGAGCGCAGTCGGAACTAATTAACGAAGATCCCTATGGGCGCGGATGGATGATCAGACTGCGCGTGTCTGACGCGTCGGCACTGAACTCCTTGCTCGACTC
>JBGGMI010000112.1:0-4850 GCA_041288075.1 Fimbriimonas sp. | reverse complement strand
GCTTCGAGCCGCTGCATCGACAAGATGTCCCGCAGTCCCCGGCAACAGCGCCCCAGCCGCCGCGGTAATCGCCCGATTCACCGCCTCCAACGCCCGCGTCACATCATCCGGCACATAGCTCCCGGCATACCAACATCGCTGCAGATCGGAGCAGTAGCTGTCCTTCTCCACGCCAAGATCGACATGAAAGATATGACCCTCCTGCAACGTAATCGTCTCCGATGGAACTCCGTGCCCAATCATCGACTCCGGTCCGGAATTCACAATAGGATCCCCCACGGGATCCCACGCGAACCCCAGCCCACTTTCCTTCATCAGCAAGTGCACGTGATTGTAAACATCCCGCTCCGAAACCCGCCTCCGATGCGCAAACAGGGCGATCTCCTTGAACAGCCGATCCGTCTCCCGAATCGCCTCCCGCATCCGCCGAATCTCCTCGCGCGTCTTCCTCGCACGCAAAGTAATCGCCAGTTCCTCCGCCGACACAAACACCACTGTCGCCTCGCGAAGGTAATCCTGCAGCAGCAGAAACATCCCGTGGCTCAGCCCATCCGCCTTGTCGTCGTTGGCCGAGTAGTTCAGCCCGATCTTCGTGAGCGTCGCATCGGAATGAATCCCATCGATTGCTTGACACAACGGCTCCCGAATCGATTGCACGTACGGAATAACCTCATCCCAGTCCCCCGACTTGATCAGTGGATCGGCGTCGTAATTCCCCACAATCGCGATCTTGCGCCCGTCCCGAGTCAAGAGCAACGCGCTCTGCCACGTCAAACTCCCTTCCAGAATCAGCGGCAACACCGAGTCGCACCCATTGGCGGTCTCTCGGACGAAGATCAGCCACGCATCGAGCTCCGACTCCGCCACCAGCTTGCTCGCCTGCGCCAGCTTCTCGCGAAAAAGGTTCATGTTAGCGCCTGCAAGTAAGCCTCTCCGATCCCCAGCAACTGCATCTGTACGGGATTGCCCGACGCTCTCGCTTGTTCCCACAGCCGCTCCAAAGGCTCTTAACGCGGCCACTTCTTTATCCAAAGTGCCCGTAGTTGTAGATCAAAACCTTCCGAAGCCACTCACTCGAGTTGTTCACACCCGCCCGTTAGACGCACCAATGACATTACACGTTTTCTCGCTGCCATCATTCCGCGAACGGCTCAACTGGACTGCTTTTGCAATTCCACTTGTTCGGGCACGAACAGCTTCAAGATGTACAAGGCCGCCACCGCCGTACCGAACACCACCACGATGGCCGGACCTGTTGGCCAGTCGTATTTGTACGACATCAACAGGCCGCCTATCGAGCCGAGGAGCGCTAGCGGGAGGGCGATCATCATGGCTTTCGCCATTTTCTCCACCCACAGGAAGGCGATCACGGGAGGCATGACGAGCCAGGTGAAGACGACGAGGACGCCGGCGATCTTCACGCTCGATGCGACCACAAAGGCCAGAAGGCCGTAAAAGGCAAAGTCGAGGACCGTTCTCATGACGCCCGTGGGCGCATCAGGTTGGCCCAGTGATATTGCAGAGGTTCGCTTCCACAGCAGGAGGCTGATCACGAAGATCACGCCGTAGACGGCCATCGTCTTGAAGACCTCTTCCTGTGGCACGAGAAGGATGCTTCCGCTCAGGGTGTCCTTTAGCTCTTCGAGGCCATGAGGCGATTGGTCGAGCACCACGATCCCAAGCGCAGAGGCAAGCACGAACATAATGCCGATGATCGCCTCGTGTGGCACCCGCCCTAGCTTAAACCTTGTTAGTGAGATCGCGAGGGCGGCGCCGAGCGCGAAGCTGAGCGAGAGCCAATAGGCCTGCGGAGAACCAACCTCGTGGCCTTTCGCCACCGCGATCGCCATGCCTAGAGCCGCCATTTGCGCCACCGCGAGGTCGATGAAGATGACCCCGCGGCGAACAATGTGCAGACCGAAAAGACAGTGGACGGGGGACATAACCAGTGCGGCGAGCACTGGCCATTTCATGAGCTCCCAGAACTCGCCCACGCTTATCGCATCCCGTCGCTGATTCGATCGACGATGACGTCGAACAGCGAGATGTAGTCTTTGGCCGCCTCGTCATGGCCCACGTTTTGTGGGATCACGATGACCTTTGCGCCGATTTTGCCAGCGACAAGCTGAGCGTGCTTCGTCGGATAGAAGGACTCCTGAATGATCGCCTTCACTCCGCTTGCCGTTCCGTTCTTGATGACCTCCGCCAGGTGCCCCGGCGTTGGATCGAGACCCGGCTTTGGCTCCAACTCGTCCACGATTTTGAGGCCGAAGCGATTGGCAAGGTAGTTCAGGGATCGATGGTAGGTGATCACCGGCTTGCCTGCGAACGGTGCCATCTTGGCAGCCCAACCGCCAAGGTCGCCGCGTGCGTTGTTCTCCTTCAGCTTCTGGTCGATGATGCCATTGCGTTCCCATTCCCAGAGCTTGGATCCTCCAAACTTCCCTACCAGCTCTTTGCCGAACATTCCGGTGTCGAGTCGGTTGAGGAATCGGTCGAGGTTGGCGTCGTACTCTTTAGCGTTCTTCGGGTCCATGTTGCCCAGCTTGTCGGCAAGCTTTACCGCGATGTACCGGCCATTGGAAGGATCAAGCCAGATGTGCGGGTTGCCGTAAGGGTGCACGTCTCCCATTGCTCGGGTGACCGCGCCTTTGGGCTTATCGAGAATATACGCCCAATCCGATACGTAGACGTGCCCGGGGGCGCCGACGGCGACCTTGCTGTTTCGGCTGCCTTCGAGGATCGCGGATTCGTATCCGATCTCCATCTCCAAGCCGATCGCCAGGAAGAGATCGGCGCTGGAGGTGCGGCTCATGAAGCTGGGCTTGGCCTCGATGCGATGAGGGTCGCGGGCACCCTGAATAATCGAGTACACGCTCACGTTGTCGCCGCCAATCAAAGAGGCGATGGAGGCGAGGTCGGGCGTGGTAGTGACGATCTTAACTGCGCCAAAAGACGCTGCGGCTACGGCCGCAAATGCGGTGGTTAATAGTGCTCTCTTCATAAAAAACCTCAATATTTGTGGGCGGGATGAGCGCCGATCATCCATTGGAACTGCAGGTTCAGCACGTTCCGGCGTGGTTGGAAGTTACTGTCGATGCATTGGAACTCAGCTCGCCAGTAGTGGAACTCGGTGACCTTGAGGGTCGCTCCGAGCGAGAATGCGCGCTGGATGTCGTTCGTTCCGGGAAGCTCGCTGTAGTCGAATTTGGCCGTGCCGTAAAGGCGCGGCATGAACTGGTAAGTAACGGCGGCGAATCCGCCGGTGGCCGTCTTCATTCCCGTACCTGGCTTTGCGCCGAAGACTTCCGCTTCCACGACCATGGACTTGCCTGCCGTGCCGGGCTGCCACTTGTAAGTTAGGTCGGCACCGTACATGTTCGCCCGCCCAGCGGCGGCTCCAGGTCCGGTTGCGTAAGTGAGGCCCACCTGTGCGGAGGAGTCCTCGCCAAAGTCGAAGAAGGTTCGGTAGTGGCCATTAAAAACCGGGCTTCCACCGTTTGCTCGTCCGAACATTTTCGTGTCCCCCCCGTCAAGGGCTTCGAACGTCAGCTCGCTGAAGCGGTCTCCCGGAAACAGATAGCTGAGCGAGGCGCCGCCGGCTCTGAACCCTTCTTCGCCGAGGAAGTTCTGAACGAACAACGGGTAATCCAGCCAGTTGAGCTGGTCGGAGTGGTTGCGCTGCACGCGTCCGATGGCGGCGGCAATCTTGCCAAACTTCGCGGACATCCCTCGCCCGAGATTGCTGTACAGGCCGAAAGCCTCCTCGACCTCAGCCTCGGTTTTTCCCGTCCCGTCGTCGGCGAATGCGAGATATGCCTCGGCCCTGAGGAAGGGATCGACGTCGGCGGCAAAGCCAAGCTCGGCCTCCTTCATGAAGAATCGCTTCTTCACGCTGGAGTCATTGTCGATGGCGTTGAAGCGGAAGTCGGTGACGAGGCTGATTTGAGGATTGAACGCGTTCTTGCTCTGCTGAGTTGGAGGCGTCGGGTCCTGTTTGGGTGCCGCCTTGGGCGGCTGCGATGCTGAAATCATTGCCGCTGCTGCGGCTAATCCGTTTAAGATGAAATGAGGCAAGCGTGTACTTCTCCTGATAGATAGCGTCTCTGCGCCGTCCGAAGGCGGCTCGAGATCACGTCGAGGCGGTGGATCTATCGGAGAGGAGGAGCACGGCCGAGGCAACGCTCGGGTGTCGGCTCTACCACGGTCTGGGAGCCTTGGCGTGGCGGCCCTTGAAGGGGCAGATCGACGACGGCGAAATCGACTGCAAAGGCGATCGCCTGCGCGAATACGTGCCCGTGCAGTCCAAGCTCCTCGCGACTTACCTTCCGTGAGGAATTGTACAAGGGTGGACTTCCGGCAGCGCCAACGTCATAGGAGACTGCCGTCTGCTCGGCATATTTCTTTCTACCGGATGGCAGGAGCGCACACTGAATGCACGGCGTCCGTTCCGAGTGACGGTGGTCAGCCGCAGCAACGCCGGCGATAAGCAAGATCGCTAGCAGTAAGCAGATTGCGCGTTGCGGTAGAAAGGCCAACATGGCCGACACTGATTATACATACCATGGGAGGGTATGCGTTCCCTGAGACGTTTGAGAGGTGCGGTAAGATGCTCCGAACGCGGAAAAACGGCGCAATTGTTGTGGCGTGCGCCTTTTCCACATCCTTTCCAGATACGAAAACTCTACAATAGAGCTTCAGCTTATGCCCCTGCGGGCGAGGAACAAGAAACTAGTGAGCGGTCAAAGCGCAGTCATCAAAGTTATCGGCGTCGGGGGCGGAGGGTCCAATGCGGTCAACCGCATGATGGAGACCGGGATTCAGGGAGTCGAGTTCATCGTGATGAACAC
>JBGGMI010000111.1:0-4591 GCA_041288075.1 Fimbriimonas sp. | reverse complement strand
AGGAAAGGATCGGTATGATCTCATTGCGCTCATGAATCGTGACGTAACAATGCCGGAGGGGCTGTTTTGGCTGTTGGTGGTTCTGTCCATCGTCGGAACCTCGCGATTGCTTGGCATTGACCTGTTCGCGATCGCCGCGCTTCTCATCTGGATGGGCATTGTCACTCGTTACTCGCAAGAAAAGCTCGCGGCAGAAGTGAAACCTGCCGAAAACCTCGAAGCCCTGTAGCAAAAAGGATCTGGGCTCCTAGATGTGTCCACCTGCGAGCCAAGGCACGATTGCCTGCCGACACAGTCCAACTGATCGTGCAGGCGGATTACCAAGTGCTACCGTGCCTGGTCTGCGATGGGACAGACTTTGACGTCCTTCTTACGCCAGAACAGATCCAAGCGGAAGCCGCCTGGCTCCGCGACTTCCATCGGGCGCGCGTGCTCTGCCCTGATGACGACCTCATAGACAAAGCCGAATTCACGCAGTCCGAGCCCGTTTTCCTGCTCCGCTGCAATGCTTGCCGAACGCTATTGCGAAATCCCCAGCCGACGCCCAAGGCGCTCCAGGCACGGTATCGAGCCGACGAGTACGGTCCGGCCACCTTGCAAGAACTCCTTGAAAACGAGCGCGATTTCTTCCGCCGCAAGGCGAACTCGATCGATCTGCCCACTGGCTCGCGAGTTCTCGAGATCGGCAGCTTCGTTGGAGCGTTTCTGCTCGCCGCGAAGGAGAAAGGTTGGCAAGCCACTGGCATCGATATCGGCAAAGAGACCTGCGAATTCATGCGAGGGTTAGGCTTGGAGGTCCTCGAAGGTGATCTTCAAAGCCACCATATCCCAACTGGATTCGACGCCGTCTTCATCTGGAACACGTTCGACCAGATCAATGAGCCGCGAAGCCTCCTCAAGGACCTTCGCCGGCTCCTCAAGAGGGACGGACACCTTGTGCTCCGCGTCCCCAACGGAGAGTTCAAATCCCTTGCCCTGCAGCAGGCCACCGACGCAGCAAGAAGGGCCGAAGCCTACAACAACTTCCTGACGTTCCCGTATCTCTGCGGCTACACCAGGGAGTCTCTGAGCCACCTATTGAACGAGGAGGGCTTCGAAGTCGACCGCATCACCGGCGATGTCATCCTGCCTCTCGCCACCGCCAACACGAAGCGATACGCCATCGAAGAGGAAGTCAGAATCAAGCGGTTAGTGATGCGGTTCTGCGGGCGCTCCAAGTCCTTCTGCTACCCGTGGATGGACGTCGTTGCGAACGTGATATGAAGGAGCCTGTACACTAACGATGAGAACGATGCGAAAAACCGCTTTTACGCTCATTGAGTTACTGGTCGTAATTGCGATCATCGCAATCCTCGCCGCTATCCTCTTCCCGGTGTTCGCTCAAGCGAAGCTCGCCGCGAAGAAAACGGTGGACTTGTCAAACATGAAGCAGGTCGGAACCGTCATGCAGCTCTACGGAAACGACTTCGACGATCAGTTCCCGCTCGTCTCGTTTCCCACCAAAGGAAACACCTGGCCGTTGCGATGCCAGCCCTACATCAAGAGTTGGGACATGCTCCGCTCTCCGGGCGATCTCAGCACGAAATGGCCGGCCGCGGGAATTAACCCACCCCAACCGGATACCCCTGAGAGCGACCCTCGCTGGGGGTTCCGCTGGACGAGCTACCTGCTCAGCGGCTACATGAGCGGCGACTATACCGGACCGGGTGGATCAGCGGGACAATTCGCCACGCAGAGCTCAGTTAATTCTCCCGCCAGCGTGATCTACGTCGCGCTCGCTCGCGACGATGTCGCGCCTAGAGACCACTTTCATGGCTACTACTGGGGCACTCCAAGCGAACAGACGAACGGATTCATGCAGAACCTCACTTGGGACGGCGTTAAGAACGAGACCAAAGAGATCAAACTGAACGCCTTTGGCGAAGGATCGAACTTCACCTACGTGGATGGCCACGCGAAATTCGGCAAGTGGTCTCAGCTATGGTGGCGCGATCTTCCCAGCGGCATCTACGCCGGTTCGTTCGATCCCCGAAATCAGGGCCGTCCGTAGGCACGTTTCCACCGTAATTCGGCGTCACACTTAAGAAGTGGCTTCCGCCACAAAAGGATCGAACTTGCGCGCCCGCTCTCTACTGCTGCTCATTCCCGCACTTGCCGCCATTTCCTGCACGAAAACGCCCGTGCCCACGCCGGTCGCCACAACCACTCCGCCAGTCGTCACGGCTCCCGCTCCGTCTCCCCCCTACACAGAGATATCCCTGAAGAGCCAGGGCCAGCGCGTGCCCGTGATCATGTATCACGACGTCATCGCCGAGCGGAACAAAGACGCCCAATGGTTCGATTGCACCGTCGACGAATTCGCCGAGCACCTCCTCTGGCTCGAGACCAATGGCGTCACCCCGATCTCACTCGATCAGCTCTATAACCACCTCACCAAGGGCGAGCAGATCCCCGAACGCTCGGTCGTCCTGACCTTCGACGATAACTACCAGGGCTACTACGACCGGGCTCTTCCGATGCTCCGCGAGAAGAACTATCCATCTGCGATCTTCGTCCACACGGGCTTCGTGGGGAAGAAGGAAGGACTGCACCCCAAGATGGACTGGGTCACGCTGCAAGAGCTCGCAAAAGATCCCTTGGTGACCATCGGCGGGCACACCATATCCCACCCGGACGACATCACCAAGATAGCTTTGGACCAGCAGATGAAGGAGCTCAACGACTCCAAAGCGGAGCTCGAAAAGCAGCTCGCCAAACCCGTCACCTACTTCGCCTATCCCAACGGCATGAACGACGAGACCGTCCGTGAGCTCACCAAAGCCGCCGGGTACACGATGGCGTTCAGCATCCATAACGGCCTGGCCGAGGAGTCGCCGACCATCTATTCCGTTGATCGCTACATCCACACTCGCTTCAAGAAAGCCTTCGAAGACTGGGAACGGACGACGACCGGCGGCGCCTTGGCGGCCTACCTCGGCCCCCTCAAGAAGACGCCCGTCAGTTTTCAGGAAGGCGAGTTCGAAGGCGTCAAGCTCGCCCTCGTCAAAGGCGGTACACCCACCAGCCTCATGTCCGAGACCCGGGAAGGCGTCCTCGAATTCGTGAAGAAGACATCCGGCGCCGTCGCCGGCATCAACGGCGGCTTCTTTGCCGTGTCCGACGTCGTAAGCACCGACAACCGAATGGTCGGACCCATGAAAACTGCCGCCATGCCGGGCGTGGTGCCCGACGAGGCGCAGGAACGCTGGGACAAGCTACGGAACCGCCCGGTGGTCCTGTGGGGTCCGTCGGGCCTCGGCATCGTTCCATTCCAACCCGAAACGATGCGTACGGATGCTGCCTTCAAAGACTTCATGCCGGATCTCACCGACGTCCTGCTCACCGGTGTGTGGCTCGTTCACAGCGGCGTCGCCCGCACGAAGGATCAGATGAACACGTTCGGTGCGAAGGACATTCAAGACTTCCGCCGAAGGGCATTCCTGGGCGTGACCGCCGACGGCGAGCTCGTCCTCGGCGCGGCCACCAGCTCCTACACCTCGGAGCAGGTCGCGAGGGCCGCCGCCGCCGCCGGCCTCTACGAAGCCGTCCTCCTCGACTCGGGATTCTCAACGTCGCTCGTCTACGGAGAGAGCATCAAAGCCAGCGGCCACAGCACCCCCACCACCCCCTCCCGCCCCATCCCCCACGCCATCGTCGTCCTCGGCGAGCTCGATCCCGCCACCGCCGCAATGGGCAAAGCAGACCTTAATCCAACCATCGAAGAAGAACGCCCAAGACGCCGCCGAAGAAGATAGGAGAGCCAGAGGGAGCACCGACTTCAGTCGGCCCGCCCCCCAGACTTCAGTCTGGCTCCGCAGCATCATTCATCCCTTTCATCCCATCACCCAATTCATCCCACTCATCCCCCAGCGCCATGCAGCCCGCCTACACTCTCAAGCGAACCAACTGGACCGGTAGCCGCTATTCCGTGCTGGACGCAGGAGGTCGAGAGATTTACGCCGTCCGAACGAGCGGTCGGAGGTCAACGTTCACTCCACCCGGCTCGGATACGCCCAGATTTGAAACGAGGGTCAACGGCTTCTTCTCGATGGAGACCGCCCTCGTCGAAAGTTCGGTCGACTACGCCTTTGCGTACATCAAGCCGCTAAAGTCTCGCACCGCAGACTGGTCCGTACTCAACGTGGCGCATATGGAGATCGCCGTGTTCCAGGGCGGAACAACCCAGAACTCCCTTACCACTACCATCGAGGCGGCGAAGGAGATGCCGCGCGGAGGATGGGCGGGGATGAAGCAGTCCTACAACAAATGGTCAGAGATGGCCCGATACCGCGAGCTCGTCGTGGACGGGAAGCCGGTCGTTCGATTCCAGATGGCGAAGGACTGCAAGTCGATCGCGGTGACCGTGCTCAACCAATACATCAAGGACATCGACGAGCGGGTGGTCTTGGTTCTTGCGCTCCGATGCTTTGCGATCCAACAATCACAATCAGGCGGATAGCCGAAATTAGCGACGAGGAAAGATCGTCTTCAGCGTGGTCGTCAAATCGTCGTAGGAACGGTCGCCCGCAAACACGAGCGTGTATCCGCTTGC
>JBGGMI010000110.1:0-60815 GCA_041288075.1 Fimbriimonas sp. | reverse complement strand
CATGCGCATCGCGGGCATCGTCTTTCTTATCCTCGGAATCTTTGTTGCTACCGCCGCTTTCTAACCCGTAGGATAGGATCCGGAAGAAACGGGCGGACTCACCTCTCGTAATGGACGCGCTGCCTCATTTTGTGACTCACGACGTCATGATTCGGCTGTATGCTCTATCTATGCTTGCGATGATTGCCGCTCTGGCCCTCGGACCGACCCTCGACGAGAAGATTCAGAGCGTCCTCCCAACCTCCACCGAAGACAAATGGCTTCAGATTCCGTGGCGAACCAGCCTCATGAAAGCCCGCGCCGACGCCCAACAGTCCGGAAAGCCGCTGTTCCTATGGATCATGAACGGAAGCCCCGTCGGCTGCACGTGAAATAACGGCCAGTTGGACCGTGCGTTCACATTTGCCGATCAACGAATCATCGACGTCCTCACCAAGGACTTCATCCCCGCCGTCGGAAATACCCACGAACTCCAAAACCAGAAATCGCCTGCCGGAAACTGGTTCATGACCTCCGCCCGAACCGTCAACCCCCGAGTTCTCGACAACATAACCGCGCAAGGTTTTTACGTCGTCGCAGCCGACGGAAGGGCGTATGGCTTCAACAACAACCGCGACCCTGAGAGAGTGCTCGGCTACATTCGCAAAGGTGAGGCTGACTTCAAGGCCGCGCCGCCGTCACCCGTCACAATTGCAGACGCCGACCTTACGGCCGCCTTTACACGAAAAGCCTCCGAACCCGTCAGCACCCTTCGGGTCTTCGCCCGAATCAAGCCGCTTCCAAAGGACTGCGACGTGCTGAATCACAGCGTCGGACGAGATCACGTGTGGATTTACCCCTCCGATCTCATCCAAATCACCGGAAAGACCGGCAAGTTTCCCATGCCCGCTGCGATGGCAAACCGTTTGACTCGCTACCACCTGGTCGATAACGTTCGAGGTGAGCCTGTCTTCTGGACGGCATCGGAAGTCAAAAAAGCGGAGTTCCAGATGTGGCCCAAGGGTCCCGGAACTTACGCGTTCTCCGGCAGTTACGCAATGGCGACAAAGGATAACGCTCGGGGACTCCGGGGCACGCTGGAAGGCGAGCTAAAAATCAGCACCGGCACCCTCAGCCGCTTCCGAGCGTATGGGGAGGCAAAAGCCTGGGGTGCAGGTCCCTATACGCCCAGGCCGCCTGCAGGGGAGTTTCCGCTGGTGTTCGCTTTCATCGACGTAAACGACGAGTTCGCCAAAGTCACTCCTCCACAAGCTGCGGCTTACGGAGATGGCGAGTATCGTATTCCGAATGGATAGCAACGAGTGGCTCCATGAGGCTTTCTCCGGCTTCACGCTGGAGAAGCGCGCCCCTGCCGATCTCGTCGAGCTCTGCACGCGGGACCTCGAGGTGACGCTGCCCCCCGATTACCTCGAATTCTTCACGTTCGCCAACGGAGCAGAGGGCAATTCACCCGGCCAGCAGTACATGCGCCTATGGCCCATCGACGAGCTCGAGGAGTTGAACCTTCAATATGAAGCTGCCGAAAGTGTCCCCGGAATGCTCCTGATCGGCAGTAACGGAGGCGGCGAAGCGTATGCCATCGACTTCCAACAGCCACCCCCCGCGTACGTCATGCTCCCCTTCATCGGCATGAGCCGAGAAGACGCCTGGTTCTTCGGCAACACTTTCAAAGAGTTCATGGAACACGAAGTGACATAGCCTGATGCGACACACGCCACCCAAAAGCGATCTCCTCAAAAATCAGCTTGTTCGTGAAATCCCGTTCGGGATTTCACGGACGGACATCTAAGCGAGCACGCGCTCAACTTGCGCGATACTCGTAGAAATCAGGTTTGCCTGCCCCCGGATCTCCGGGATCGCCGTCGTCTCCCACAGGGTGCCGCGGCACAGCGGCCCAATTGCATAGAGCGTTTCGCTTACCGAGCCGTTCGGATTCACCACCGAGCAAGATCTATTAACGCAAATCCCTTGTCCCAGTTCGTCGTATTTCGCTAATCCTGCTTCGATCAACGTGGAGAGCAATGGATCGCCAATGTTGGACCAGTCCGGGTTAGGCCCCGTGCAGTTGACGATACGATCCACGAAGACTTCCGAGACTTTGCCCGAACGGTTCACAAAAGAAACTTCCAGCCCCGCATCCCACGGCTTGACGGAGAAGATGCGGCCACTGCAAACACTCAACGTGCCGGCAGCTTGTAGCGCTGCAATTTCTTCCCAAACCGGTGGTGCGACCCGGTGCCGATGCACATCCCACAGCGTTTGCAGATGTCGCATAAAGCGCCGCTTTTCCTCCAATGGAAGGCGCACCCAGGTCGTTTGAACGTGAGGACGAACTGAATCGATCACCGATCGCCAGTCGCCACCTGACTCGACCTGGGCCCGTGCCGCCCGAATGATGTTCTTGAAGACCACCCTCACGCTTTCCGCCGACGGATCGAAGGGAGCATTGGCCTTGGCCCTCGTATGGACCGCAGGCATTAATCCATGCCGCGATACAGCGTCGATCTTCGCAAAGTGCCCCATTTCTCTTAGCAGCAACACCGTGTCGATCATCGTGAGACCGGCACCTACAAGTAGCACACGATGGTGCGAAGCGATGGACGACAAGCCTTCCGTTCCCCAAGGATCGACGATCACGCGCGGATCGGCGATGTCGCGCAACACCGGTGGCAGCTTGGGCGATCGATTACCCATCGCCAGCACCAGATGCGTGGCTTGGAGCCTCGAACCGCTTTGAAGACCGACCTCATAGCCGCCGCCAGAACACTGCACGGAGACTGCCCGGTCCTCTATGTGCTGCAACGCAATCTCGGAAGAAAGCGCCTGAGACAGGCGGAGTTCCTCGGCCAGATAAGCCGCATATTCCTTGCGCTGGGCAAACATTGGATGTGCCGCCTCAGAAGTCTCGCCGCGTCGCTCCGCAAGCCAGTGCACAAAGTGCTCAGGATCCTCCGGATGCGCGGTCATACCAATCGCCCGCACGTTCAGCAGATGAGACTCGAACTTGGTCCCATAAGCGATCCCTGTTCCAAGCTCCGGCTTTGACTCGATGATCGAAATCTTTGCCGATCCCTTCAACGTGTCGAGTAGCCTGATGGCGCAGAGAGTCCCGCTTGCCCCGCCGCCTACGATAACGATTGAAGGAACCATTACGCTCTCGCCAACCCGAACCGCTCTCTCACCTGCAGCTCTGCATTCCCAAAGATCACCTTGTCCGTGAAGAGCCCGATCGCGATGATTACGATCATCACCGACAGAACCTGCGACATATCCGCAAGCTCCCGGCCCATCATCAGCAAGTGCCCAAGCCCGATCGAGACAAACAAGAGCTCGCCGGACATCAGCGCACGCCAGGCATAAGCCCATCCAAGCTTCGCCGCGATGAGAATTGCAGGCAAGGAAGCGGGCAAGAGCACCTGCGTGTACATCGGCAGCCCCTTGCATCCAAGCGTCCGAGCCGCTCGGACGTAGCCTGGAGGTAGGTTTCTCACGCCGTCTTGGACCGCAATCGTGATCGACACCAGAGAACCCATCACGACTACGAACAGGATGGCCTTGTCGTTCAGCCCGAACCAAAGCAGGGCCAGTGGGAGCCAGCAGATGCTCGGCAGAGCCTGAAGACCCGAGACCAGAGCCCCGATCGTGTCTCGGAAAAGCTGCTTCCGCGCGACCAGAATCCCAAGCGGAACCCCGATCAAAAGCGAGATGCCGTAGCCCATGCACACTCGCTTTAAGCTCGCGGAGATCGCCATGGGAATGGTGCCGGTCCGGAAGCCGTCGATCATGTTCTCCAACACCTTGCCAGGTGCGGGGAAGAGGGTCGAGTCCCAGATTCCTGCCTTAGCTACGGCCATCCAAAGCGCTATCAAACCCCCGAAGAAGGCTAGGCGCGTCAAGTTGCTCTTCATTTCTTGTTAAGTCCTCAGGCTTGTCGTGCCCGTGCCGCATAGTCAGGGAGATCTGCTTTGCCATTCGGGCTACATCCATATCGTCTATGTGCCGCGGACGCATGATCTCAACGTCGAAAACTGACTGAATCGAGCTATCACCGCGCTCTGCAGGCCGCCGCAGCAGCACGACACGGTCGCCCAGCGTCACGGCTTCGCGAACGTTGTGAGTCACGAACAGAATCGTCGCGCCCGTGCTTTCCCATATCCGCTGCAGCTCGATATACAAGTCCTCGCGCGTCTGGGCATCGAGCGCAGAAAACGGCTCGTCCATCAACAGCACTCTCGGCTCCACCGCCAAAGATCGCGCAATCGCCACCCGCTGCCGCATGCCGCCCGAAAGCTCGTGGATGCAGGCATCCGAAAACTTCGAAAGGCCGACGATGTTCAAGTAATGCAGCGCCCGGTCCCGCCGCTCATGCTTTGGAACGCGAATCTGCGTCAGGCCGAACTCCACGTTCTTAACGGCGGTCAGCCACGGGAAGAGGGCGCCTTCTTGGAACACCATCGCCCGGTCAGGACCCGGCAACGTCACCGCCCGGCCATCCATCAGCACCGATCCGCTATCCGCAGAGTCCAGCCCGCCGATGATGTTCAGCAGCGTGGATTTCCCGCATCCGCTCTGGCCGACGAGGATCAGAAACTCGCCGGCTCGAACGTCGAGCGAAACGTTGCTAAGCGCCACCACCTCGCCGGCTGATCCCTTGAACTTCTTCGATAGCCCTCGGATCGAGAGCTTCACCTCCGTTCCGGACAACTCTTCGAGGGGCGGCGCTACGATCAAGGCTTCGACACCGCCTTCAGCGCCGTCAGATCGAACATGTTCTTCATGTCGTCCGGCACATTCTTCAGGAAGCCGCATTCCTTGGCTGAGATCGCGAACTGGTCGAAGCACCACTCCATCGGGTCGCTCGTGAACTCCATGTACTTCCAGCTCTCTTCGAGGAGTGAATCCTTCAGGGGCTTGCCGGTAAGTTTCGCAAGCTGCTCGTTGACAAGCTTCTGAGCATCCTTGGTGTTCGCATTCATCCAGTCGATGATCTGAGCGTTCGCCTCAACCAGCTTTGCCACGAGTTCCGGATGCCGATCGGCAAACTCCGTTCGAGCAACCATAACCGTGGTCGTGAATTTTTTATCGGGCCAAAGGTCGCGCTCGTCGATCACCCGCACCGCACCCGTCTCCTCAACGATGCGGCTCGCCCACGGCTCAGGGACCCACGCCGCGTCGATCTGCTTCTGCTTGAAGAGCATGAGAATGTCAGGATTTTTGGTGGGAATAATCTCCACCTGGCCGCCTTTGTCCTTTGGCTGAAGCCCTTCCTTCGCGATGAAGCTGCGGAGGGAGACGTCTTGCGTGTTGCCGAGTTGGGGGGTGGCGACCTTCTTGCCGTTCAAGTCCTTGATGCCGCGGATGCCCGATTCCTTTGTGGCGACCAACGAAGCCCCGCCGCTGCAAACCCCAGAGATCACTCGCAGAGCCTTGCCTTCCGATTTGATGTAAGTGTTGATGGCCGGCGACGGTCCCACGTACGTCACGTCGAGCTCGCCTGCCAGCAGAGCCTCCATCGCTTCGGGACCAGCGTTCACGACCTTCACGTCGAGATCGCTCGCCTCGCCCAGCGCCTTTTCAAAGTCTTCCCTTGCCACCCCGACCAGGGCCGGAGCATGGGTGATGTTGGGGAAGTGCCCCAACCGAACCGTCACGTGGCCCTCGGGCCGATCCCCTTTTGGTGCAGCTTTGTCCGACGAACTCATGCTGCCGTACGCGATGACCGCACCAATGGCAACAAGCCCTCCGACCAATCCAAGCATTTTCTTATTCATGTTCAATCTCCTCAAATAGGGCAGAGCCCAGGTCCTCCAGACCCTTCTGCCGCAGCACGATGTCCTCGAATGTCGTAGAGTCCAGCACGCCCGCGATGGCGTCCCGAGCCTCCTTAAAAACCCGCTTCAAGCCGCACGTATCCGGATGCGGACAGCCGCATTCCTGGTACCCGTGCACGCTCACGCAACTGATCGGCGCCACCGGCCCGTCCAACGCGCGAACTACGCTTCCCAAAACGATCTCCTTGGGAGCCCGCGCCAAGAAGTAACCGCCACCCGGTCCCTTCTTCGATTGCACGAAGCCGACCATCTTCAGAGCCATCAAGATCTGCTCCAGAAACTTCACGGGGATGTTCTGGCGGAACGCGATGTCCTGAATGGCAACAGGCCCTTTGTCGAAGTTCAAACTCAACTCCAACAGGGCGCGGGTGGCGTATTTGGCGCGGCTCGACAGCATAATCTAGGTTCAACAGCGGGATAGTCTCTATACCCTACCGGATAAGTATAGTAATTTCCTAGAAAAGATGTCAACCCCTTGACAATCGACCTCTCCGGGCGAATATCCTACTGATCTGGTCGACTATTATCGCGGCCATTTGAAAGACATGGAAATGCCTATTGCAATGGACAATCCAGCCATCGACTGGAAGCCCGTCATCGAAATTCGATCGAGGATCATCTACAACGACAACCGCGACATCTCGTCCGCGACCAACGACTACCAGACCCGCTGGGACAACCGGCTGCGCGCGGGCTTCGACTTCAAATACGGAAAGGACGTCAGCGGCCAGCTCCGCTACCAATACAACCACAGCACCCTCTGGACCCCCAACCTCAACAACTCCGACGACGGCAGCAACCTCTTCCTCGCTAACGTCAGCGTGAAGCGACCCTTCGCTACCTTTACGATCGGAAGGCAGATCGTCAGCAAAGGCGACAGGCGCCTCGTGGACCAGAGCGACTTCAGCCAAAGGCCGAAGGTCTTCGACGTCGTTCGATCCCAAACCCCCAGCTTTGATCTCATGGCCGGCAAAGTCGGCATGACCTCCAACGTCGCCGACTATTCCAACGTCGGAATGCTCGCCCACACGTGGCGCGCCGGGGAAACCATGGCCTTCTACCGCGGCAACAACAAGCTCGACGTTAACAACTACACGCTCGACCACCGCTGGACGACCAAAACCGGCCCGTACCAGCTCGCTGCCGAAGGCGCACTTCAGAAAGGAAAGGCGGGCGGAAAAGCCCTCAACTCCTGGTTCGGCCACCTCCGGGCCCAGTACTCGAAGCAAGCGGCCACCACCTGGTACGCCGAGGCGAACATTGCCAGCGGCGGCTCATCTGCCACCGAAACCACCCTCTTCGACCCGCTCTACGGCACCGGCCACACCCCCTACGGCCTCGCCGACCTCCAAGGCCTGCGCAACATGCGCCACCTCGAAATCGGCGTTCGTCATCAGCTCAAGAAGAACCTCTCCGGTGTGGTTTCGTTCAACGGCTATGGACTCTACGATCCGAGCGATGGTTGGTACAACACGGGAGGCAGCATCAACCGCGGCGCCGCCGGCCCGTTCCGCGACGCCACCGGCAAAAGCGGCCGCGACGTAGGGCACGAGTTCAATCTGGGCCTGACGTTCACGCCGAACAAGCGCGACACCGTTACCCTCGAGCTCGCCCTTTTCAAACCCGGCAACTTTGTCCAAAAGCTAAACGCAGGGAATGCAAAGAACCAGTTCTGGGGACTTCTGAGCTACCAAGGGAAGTTCTGAAAGCATTGGATGGAGCCGGAGCCTGACTGGCAAACTGAAAAACCCCTAGCTTTATTCTTTGGATGTGGTTGACAAAAACGCATCTTCACAGGATATAGATGTGGGTCGCGAATTCGCCCTGAATTCAGTTCGACCCCTCGTCCCTGACCTCGACCCTCGGACCTCACCAGGACGGGGCTGTACCAACCTAGCCAAAACCGGAAATATCCCAGAAAAGCTAGGTGCAAGGCTAGCTAGGTGGCTAGGTTTCCCCGGAACCTCTCTCGAGACTCGCGCTAAAATGAAGCCTCGGCGGCGGGACATGGAATTGACACACTTCGAGGCTTGCGACTAGCGTGACCGTCCACCTGCTCGCCAACGTGTTTCGCCCCGATGCCCTTCAGGCCGCGCTCGACGCCGCCGAATGGTTCGCCGGCCGCAACATCGAAGTTTTCGCCGATCCCGAGACGGCAAGAGCCACTCAGCTCAAGCCGGTCTCCCTCGGCGACTTCGCCGACTGCAGCCTTATCGTAGCCTTCGGAGGCGACGGCACCCTCATTCGCGCCGCCCACCTTACTGAGGACAAAGGCACCCCCATCATGGGCGTCTACTACGGCCGCTTCGGCTTCGTCACCCAATGCACTGGCGAGAGCCTGTTGCGCTGCCTCGAAAGCTTCATCGATGGCCAGGTCCAGGTTGAGAGCCGGATGATGCTGCAGGCCGAGCTGCTGCGAGGAAGGCACGTCGTCACCACCATCCACGCCGTCAATGAAGCGATCCTCCAGCGCTCCGTCACCGCACGTATGATGACTTTTCATGTAAGCATCGACGGCCACGTCCTCACGAGCTACCCCGCCGACGGCATCATCGTCTCGACGCCAACTGGCTCCACCGCCTACAACCTCTCCGTAGGGGGCCCCATCGTCGATCCCCGGGTAAAAGCCCTCGTCCTGACCGCCTTGGCACCCCACACCCTCAGCGCCAGACCTCTGGTCCTCGCCGAAGATTCCGAGATCCAGCTCACCGTCCGCAGCGAAGGCGACGCCGTCCTCTCCGCGGACGGCCAAACCCGCCTCCACATCCTCAGCGGCGACGTGATCCGTGTGAAGAAATCGCCGAGGGTGACAAACTTAGTGGCAGTGGAGCCTGAAGACTTCCTGATCAAGCTGGGCCGCCGCCTCTTCTGGAGCCAGAGCCTCTTCGGTGACGCCCTTTGAGCGAAGTCCTCTTGAGCATCGAAGATGTCCGAGTCGAGTTCTCCACCCCGGGAGGCACTGTTAGAGCCGTAGACGGCGTGTCTCTCAACGTTCGCCGCGGAGAGACGGTGGCAGTGGTTGGCGAATCCGGCTGTGGCAAAACTACCCTTGCCCGCGCCGTCCTAGGCCTGCAGCCGCTGGCTCACGGCCGTATCGTTCTCGATGGGGACGAGGTGAAGGGCACCAACCGCCGTATGGCGGAGAAGGTTGGCATGGTTTGGCAAGATCCATACGCTAGCCTGAACCCTCGCTGGAGAGTGGGGAAGGCAGTGCTGGAGCCGTTGGCGCTGAGTGGACAGAAGGGAAGGGCACCAACAGCGATCTTCGAAGAGGTCGGACTCGACCCAAAGTTCGTCACCCGCTTCCCGCACCAGCTCAGCGGCGGGCAAAGGCAGCGCGTTGCCATCGGCCGTGCATTGTCCCTGAAGCCACCACTCGTCATTTGCGACGAGCCCACGGCCGCGTTAGATCTGAGCATCAGGGCCCAGATTCTGAACCTGCTGAAAGACATCCAGCAGCTCAACCACTGCGCATTCCTCTACATCTCGCACGACCTCACCACCGTCCGATTCCTCGCCGACCGGGTCGCCGTCATGTACCTGGGCCGCATCGTCGAGGAAGGCCCCACGGAGCAAATCTTCTCCGATCCGCGCCACCCGTACACCAAGGCGCTTCTGGACTCGGCTCCTACTTTGGAGAAGCTCCTCCAGCTCCCAGACCAGCTACCTGGCGAAATTCCGGACCCCCGCACCCGCTTCACCGGCTGCCGCTTTGCCTCGCGGTGCCCCAACGTTCAGGACATCTGTCTGCAACAGGACCCGCCGAGGACTGAAGAAGGCGACCGGGCGTTCTATTCGCATTTTCCAGAGCATCGGGAGTGAATGGAAACCACCGTCAGCGCCATCGTCCTGCGCCGCACCAACTCGGGTGAGACGGACCGCAAGCTCGTGCTCCTCACCCGCGAGCTCGGCAAGATCGAGGTAACGGCTAAGGGAGCACGTAAGGCAGCGTCACGGCTTGCAGGCTCATCGGACCCACTGACCGTCGCACAAATGGGGCTTGCGGTAGCTAAGAAGAATCGCTTCGTCACCCAGGCCCAGCCACAAACCTCCTTTCGAGGGTTGCGCACCGACTACGACAGGCTGAACATGGCGCTGGCGCTTTGCGAGCTTTATGCGGCCGTATTGCCATGGGAGGAGCCGCTGCCCGAGTCCTTCGACCTTCTTCTCATTTCTCTGGCGCGGCTCGAAGTCCACGCGAAGCCGCCGGTGGCCCTGATATGGGCCGAAATCAAGCTGCTGGAACTTTCGGGATTCCTGCCGCAGTTCGAGCGATGCGTCGCGACGGATCGACCAGTTTCGGAAGCAAACCCATTCCTCAGCCCCCACGCCGGAGGATATGTCTCAGAGCAAGCCGCCATCGAATTTACGGACAGGTTTCGAACAAGAGCGGAGGTGCTCTATGGCCTCGCCAGACTTTCCGACCTCGACGAACCGCCAGGAAACTTTAAGTTCGTCGAAGAAGCCTTAGCGGATCTCCTGCCGTTTTGGCGTCAAATCGCAGAGACGGCGCTGCCGGCGAATGAGTCTGCCATTACCGAATTGCGCAACACCTAGGATCGCAAGGTGCGTTTGAAGACCGAGTTCGGCAAGAAAGTCGTCCCGTAGCGCATGTAGCTCTTCAGCCGCTTTGGCTCCAGCCTAATCGCTTCCATGAACGCCTTGCGCCCACCGTTCGGATCGCCGTTCAGTGTGCGCACCACACCCAAGGCAGCGTAGTTACGCGCCTGTGCTCTCAGCACGTCATCGGCAGGGAAGCGACCGATCATCGCTTCGATGCGTGGGATCATCCACTCGCGGAGCCGCTGCCCGTCCTTGTGCATTTTGTCCGACTGCCGGCTGGCGTTCTCGCCATGCACCCGGTAAAGCGTCAACACCTCGTCGGCAAAGCCGAAGTGGTACTTCTCAGCGATTCGGAACCACATTTCCCAATCGCCGAGGCCGAAGTAGCTCTCGTTAAATCCCCCAAGCTCCTCGAACACCTCGCGGCGGGCCATGGAGGCAGAAGCGATGATCTTGTTCTCGTAGACGAGTCCTAGCAGCACGTCACCTGTCGCAAACCGTGGGAAGGCGAATCCTAACGGGCTGCCGTGAACTTGCTTGCTGTTCTCGTCGATAAAGTAGCCGCCGGTGTGGGAGAGCCCGATCTGAGGGTGCGCGGCAAACAAGGCGAGCTGGCTCTCGAGCTTCTTGGGAGTCCACACATCGTCGTCGTTGAGCACCGCGATGAAATCGCCCGTCGCATGCTTCAGCCCAACATTGAGAGTCGCATACGTCCCCAGGTTCTTCTCGTTAAAAACGAGCTTCAGGTCCGACTGCTGGGAAAGCCACTCGCGTGTGCCATCCGTCGATCCATCGTCCAACGCGATGATTTCGTAGTCGGTGAACGTCTGACGGCGCACGCTTTCCAGCGCCTCCGGCAAGAACCGGAGGTGGTTGTAGCAGGTGAATAGCACCGAAACCTTAGGCACCGCGCAGATTATAGGTGATTTGGGGCATCCGACCGCGCCGGGTTATTGCGCCGTTTCAAGCCATGTAGCTGTTTCGATACGCGATCAGCATCTGAGGCGAGTTTTCGCTGATGCTCTTGAGGCAATCCAGCGCATCGTCGATGGCTTTCCAGACACGGTCGTCTCTACCATTCGCGTCTTTCTCAGCCCCCGCAAAGAGCAGATGAACTTCCACCTTGCAGGTGCCCTCGTCCATTGGTGTGACCGTCATGTGCCCGACGTAGCCGAGATCTCCCTCGGCACCCCATCGAGTCATGAGGTGATGGGCGTCCACCTCGAACCACCCGGCGGCTTGAAACTGGTTTCCGTCGATCTGGCACACAATCTCGAGCTTGCCCTCCCCTTTGCTCTGAATAGAGGCGACATGATCCAGATAGCGGGGCATGTTTTCCGGGCGACTGACGAAGTCGAAGACGTCGTCGGCCGGCATGCCGATGAGTATGCTGGCCATATAGTCGCTCATGGCTACTTAGAGGAGCCCCGTTAAGGCTTCGGTTCCTCTCCCAAGACCCATGAAGCTGTATTCATAGTGCGTAAGCATGAACTCCGCTTCGCACGATGCTGAAATGCTGCTCTATTGCTTCATCGACGAACCGTTGATAGCGCTTGCGAAAGACGGTGCGATCATAAGCCGAGGCATGCCTGCTAAGAGCCGCGGGCTCGCATTTGGAGGTGTCCAAGTCGTCCATGGCCGCCAACAATGCATCCACCGTCTGCTCACGGAAGAGCGCGCCGCACTCAGGTAGCACGGTCTCTGAAGCCCCGCCAGCCGCATACGCGATCACGGGTAAGCCGGCCGCCATCGCCTCAACCGGAACGATGCCGAAGTCTTCGTAACCGGGAAAGAGCAGGGCTCGGCATTGCGCCATCAAATCTTTGAGCTCCGCATCGGGGAGTCGTCCGTGGAAGACGATGTTGTCGTATCCCTCCGCCTGAGCCTTCAACTCGTTCTCCAAGGGGCCCGAACCCACGATTTGCAGCCAGTCACCACTCTGCTTGCAGGCCTCGATGGCCAGATCGACGCGCTTGTAGCCGATCAAACGGCCAAAAACAAGGAAGCCCAGGTCCTCGCTTTGTCTCTTCACGTCCGACCATTTCGCGGTGTCGACGGGTGGATAGATCACCGCATTCACCTTACGTCCGTAAAACCGCTCGATTCGGTCAGCCGTCGTGTTTGAATTCGCGAAGATCACATCAGGATTGCGCGACGCTTCAAGGTCGAGCTTCTTTAGCTGCCTCGCAACCGCCCTTTTGAGCACGGCCAGCTTGCCCGAGGTGGCTCGGTCATCGATCTCCGGCATCCAGAGCGATCGTGCGGGGGTGTGATAGTAGTTGATGTGCAGGCCACCCGGCCGTTTGGGCACCGCGTGGGCAAACGAGTGGCTGTCACTCAGGATCAAATCGAACTCGTCGGTGGGGAAGCTGCGATAGACGGATGGCAACAGAGGGGCGTAGAGATAGTGCTTGGTCAGAGCCAAAGGCAAGTCCTGAACATAGCTCGTGTGCACGGGCAAGTGCTCGATGAACGTGACCCGCTCCTTGTCCCATTGCGATGTAAACACGTCTCCGGGGTAGAGGTTGCAGACCTCTTTGAAGACATCCTCCGACCCTGCAGGCACGGTCAACCAGTCGTGTACGAGCGCCACATCGAGCCCCAGCTTTTGTGCCAGGTTTGCGTTTTTATCCGTGAGAGTGTCCAACTTGTTTAGATGGGGTAATTGCCCCCAAGTTGTTCCCACTGTAGTGCCTTCATCCCTGAAGGCATCTTCTCCGCCCGAAACCAAACTGTGTAAGGCCGTTTGCGAAAAAAGTGAAAAAGCGCTTGTGATCGAACGTTTTATCGGATATGATTAAACCATCGATCAACCGGCACCATCGCCGAATCGAAGGCCCACACGCAATGAAGCTAGCGAACATTCTCTTTGCCATTGTCGCCGTCGCCGTCCTGGCCGGATGCTCCGACAGCACCGCCGTCAGCAAGGAACCGACTGCGGCCGAGATCGAGAAGGGGAAACAGAACCGTCTCGCCGAAATCGACAAGCTGAACATCCCTGAGCCTGCCAAGCAGCGCATGCGCGACCAAGTCAACGGACAATCCCCCGCTGCTACTCCCGGCCGCTGATGGAATCCACCGCCCGGAGCAACGGATCGACGCTGCGTGAAGTGGCGGAAGCGGCAGGCGTATCGATCGCCGCTGCCTCAAAGGTCCTGCACGGCAGGGGCAAGAACGTGCGCGTCAGCGTGGTGCGGGCCGAAATCATTCGCGAAGCGGCCGAAAAGCTCCGCTACAGCCCGAACGCCCTTGCTCGATCGCTCCGAACCTGTCGGACGCAAACGATTGGTCTGATCTGGGAGCAGATGCAGCGTATCTCGGACGGTCCGCTCTATTACGTCCACCTGCTCGATGGAGTCTCCCAGATCCTCTTTCAGCAGCACTACCGCCTCACGATCTTGCCTGAGATCCCTGAGATCCAGCCGGTGCGTGCCCTTAGCGACGGGCGCTTGGACGGAGTCATTTGGTGCAAGATGCCGGACGATCCGTGCCTCGTCGAAGAGTTCAGCCACTCTCCGCTGAAGGTCGTCGCGCTCAATTCCCCTGCCTCATCGCAGCCCAACGCTTACCCGTGCGTTACCTGCGACAACGAAGGTGGAGTCGCCCAGGTCGTCGAGCATCTGGTTTCTCTCGGGCACAAGCGCATACTCTTCGCTCTCGATGAAGGATGGCAAACCACACCCGACGCGGTCGCACGCCTCAACGGCTTCCGAATCGCGATGGATGCCCACGGCCTTCCCTTTGGTTCAGAGGATATTGTCGAGTGGGACATCAAGGCACCCGCGCTTGCCGCCTGGAAGGCCACAAACCCGCCCCACACGGCCATCTTTGCCTGGCACGACGGTATCGCCGCAAATATTCTTTCAGAAGCCGCGAGCGTAGGAATAAGGGTGCCCCAAGACCTAAGCGTCGTTGGGTTTGACAGCACCATGTTCTGCGAAACCACCAAGCCACGCCTCACCGCGGTGCGCCAGCCCATCCGCGAAATGGCCGAAACGGCCGCGCAGCTTCTCATCGATTTGGTCGAGGGCCGTACCCCCTCAAGTTTCTTTCATTCATTCCCCTGCACGCTCGACGTCAGGGATTCTACGTCTCATCCGCCTCATTATCAGGCCCCGTCGACTCAAAGCAGAGGTAACTCCTAACCATGAAACGAGCCTTTACGCTCATAGAACTCCTCGTCGTCATCGCGATCATCGCGATCCTTGCCGCCATTCTCTTCCCGGTCTTCGCTCAGGCGAAAGAAGCCGCCAAGAAGACCTCGTCCCTTAGCAACGTCAAGCAGATCGGCCTTGGCCTCATGATGTACTCGGGCGACGCCGACGATTCCAACGCCATCGCTGAATATGGTGGCGCGGATGCCGGCGCTCACATTACGTGGACAACCACTGTGATGCCGTACATCAAGAACGGCGACACGGCAACAGACAGCTCCGGCAACAAGGTCACGACCGGTAAATCTGGCATTTTCGCTTCACCCAATGCTCCTAAGAAGGACGAGAAGAACTGGGAAGTCGAAGGCTACAGTTATGGCGTCCACCACGGCATCTTCGCTGACAACTACGGATTGCTGCCAGACAACGGCAATATTGCATCAAGCATCACGACGACTGCACTGGACAACGCGGCCGAAAAGGTTGCACTGATGGACAAGGGTATGAATGCCTCAAACTGGAACTATCCTTGGTTCCACGACTGGCAGGGCATGTGGGTCGGCAGCGTCGTTACCCAGCCGGGCAACGAGGCGACACTCTTCCGTGACGGCGTGGACGTCTATGAAGGCGGTCCAATGTACGATCCTCGCTTCGACACCGACTGCACGTCAGCTACCGATGGAAACTGGGAGTGCGCGGCTCACGCACGCTATCGTTACAGCGGCGGTGCGACGGCCGTGTTCATGGATGGTCACGCCAGCAGCATCAAGAAGAAGGCGATTAAGTGGTACAAGAACCTCTTCATCCGCGAGCGAGCGGGTAACGAGGGTGCCTACTGGTATCGCAACACCAGTTGGATGGGGCCTCAGCCTTACTAAGACGTAAGAGAATGAAACACCCACGGCAACGTGAGTTGCCGAGGGTGTTTTTGTGTTGGTTACGAGGCGTCCACGCCCGGCTCTAGTTGCGGAATCGACTCCTCGACTCCCAGACTCCTCGACTCCTTCAAAAGGGCTTTCAACACCGGCGGCGCGAACACCGACGTCAGCAGCGACATCGCGATGATGATCCCGTAAGTGCTCGCGTTAAACACGCCCGCCCGCTCTCCGAGGCTCGCCACGATAATGCCAACCTCTCCTCGCGGCACCATGCCGACGCCTACGATCATAGCCCCCTTTCGGCCCAGCGATCGCGCCCCAAGCCCACACCCGATCACCTTCGCGACGATCGCAAGGAGCGTCACGAAGAGGACCACGCCGACAGTCCCCCAATCGCCAAGCAGCCGCACATCCACCTGAGAGCCGGTGACGACGAAGAAGAAGGGAAGGAGCAACGCCATGATCGGCCGGGTGTCGCGCTCGATATCGTGCCGGTGCTTCGTCTCCGCCAGGATCATTCCCGCCAGGAACGCCCCGATGATCGCCGCCAGCCCGATCTGCGAGGCCGCCGCCGCGAGGCCGAGGCAAATCGCGAGGGAGATGGACAGTGGCGACTCCGCGTCCACGGGTGCCTCCATCAGCTTGGAGGACCGCTGCATAACCTTTGCGCCAAGAAACGCGACCGCCGCGAGGAACAAGAGCGCCTGCCCTAAAACCATCGCGAGGTTCAGAAAGTCGACCCCGGCCTTGGTCTGCAAAGCGGAAACGACACCGAGCAACAGCATCGCCAAAACGTCGTCGATGATCGCCGCGCCGAGAATGATTCGCGACTCCATGCGCGAAAGCACCCCGAGCTCTTGCAGAACCTTCGCCGTTATCCCCGCCGAAGTCGCGACAAATGCTGCCGCGACGAACGCCGCCTTCGCCGTCGGAAAACCGGAAGCCAACGCCCAGATTCCACCAAAGATAAAAGGGACGGCCACGCCTAGCAAGGCCACGCTCACCGCAACCCCGCCCACCTTCCGTAATTCGCGCAGCCTCGTTTCGAGACCTACCGAGAATAGAAGCAGAATGGCCCCGATCTCCGCCAGTACCGTCAGCGGCTCGCTCGGCGTCACCCAAGCCAGAGCCGACGGCCCAATCGCGCACCCCGCCGCGATCTGGCCAACCACCGAAGGCAGCCCCAGCCGTTGCGCCACCTCCGCGCCAACCAGCGCCGCCACATAGACGATAAAGAGGCTGACAAGAATCTGCGTCGGGTGGTCCATTACGCTCCTTTCCAGTATGGTGCGCGCCCGTGGCGGGAGCGTCCCCGCTCCCGGTCCGAACCACCGTCCCGGTGGTGATCGCCTGCTCCACTCCTCTAGGAACTGCTCATCTTTCAGATCAGTAGACAAAGATATACTACTATTGCTAAACTCGCTAGACTATGAAGAGATGCAGCCAGAGCCGTTGCCGCGAGGCCACACCCTTAGCGACCGATTCGCCATTCAGGCTGTCCTCGGCCGTGGCGGCTTCGGCATTGCCTACCTTGCTAAAGACGTGGTCTTGGAGGATCTGGTGGCACTGAAGGAACTCGCCCCGGAAGGATCGCGCCGAGATGCCGCCGGTGTCCTCGATCTCAGCGCCGGAGCCTCATCGCCTCAACTCCTTCGCCAGAGATTTCTCGAAGAAGCTAGAACGCTCGCCAAACTGAATGTCCGAGGCGTTCTCCCGGTTCGAGCCTCCTTCAGCGAAAACGGCACTGCCTACTACGCCACCGAATATCAGGCGGGCACCGAAACGCTCGAAAAGGTGCTTCAACGAGAGCGCAGGCTTGAATTGACCGGAGCCCTCGACATCTTCCTCGCCCTGCTCGACGTCCTCGAAGCCATCCACGAAAAGGGAATCCTGCACCGGGACATCAAGCCCTCCAACATCCTGATCTCCCAGTCCGGCCAAGTCACTCTCATCGATTTCGGAGCTGCCCGAGGCTTCTTCGCAGACTCGGGGCACACGCACACCGTCATGTACACCCCTGGCTACGCCCCGCCCGAGCAGCTCTCAGAGAGAGCCCGACGCGGCCCCGCCACCGACCTTTACGCCCTCTGCGCCACCCTCTACCACATGCTCGCCGGCTCTCCGCCGGAGGACGCCGCCGCAAGAGTTGCGGGCTTACCGCTCAAGCCCATTCGGCAACTCCGCCCAGACATCGATGAGGCCACCGAGCGGCTGCTGGACCGAGGCTTGGCGATCGCCTATGCAGAGCGGCCGCAGACAGCCGAAGAAGTACGCGAGCTGCTCACCGGGGAAGACGAACCGGCAGAACTCGATACCTTCCAGGCACTGGACAACCTCCTCGTGAGGCTGAAAAGCTTCAAATACGATCGACGCTCGTGTCCTGCATGTGAGGGCCTGCTCGTGGAGGCTCGACCTCTGCGAAGAACCGCCTGCCCCGTCTGCAGAAAGGGCACGATCCGTCGGCGAAAGATTGAGGAGAGCCTGTGCCCCGTCTGCCGAATCGGAGCCCTCCGCGAGTTTGACAACACGCACCAACTGTCCATCTGCCCCACATGTTCGAAAGGCCGTCTCGTGTACCGCCGCAAGGGCCTTCTTTCCAAGGAACAGATTGCCCACTGCGCAGCGTGCGAAGAAGAGTATGAAGTCAGCGGGACGACGATGACCCTTCGCTCTTCTGGCGAGACTTTGCCACTCTCAGATTGGTTCGCACGCTCTAGTCGAGCGGAAAGGGGTGCCGCTTGCCGCGAGTGCAGCGCGATCTTCGACGAGCTGGCGGACGGTCGATGGAAGCAGGCTGATCCAAAGCCAAAAGGCCGCTTCGTATCTCTCTATCCCGAAGAATGGGCGCGGGTAGCAGCCGGCCTCGAGCCAGGAGCGGGCAACGCCGAGTGCGATGCCTGCAGTGCCGATTACTACTTGGAATCAGATGCGCTGACCCTGCTGGACGCCAACGACGACCCCTACGCTTTCGCCCGGGATTACCTCGGCCGGCAGATGACCCTCGAAGATGCCCGCTGGCTCGGCGTAGGCAAGCAGAGCCCCAATCCAGGCCAGGTCTGCGACACCTGTTGCCTGGAGTTCGACATAGACGCGAACTACCTGCGGCTTATCCAATCTGATAGTCGCGAGCTCGTACGCTACCAGGGACAGCCGAAGACTCTCGAGGACTGGCACCGCTTGGGACAAGGTTTGCCCACTGTCGATCAGGAGCACACGGTTGCCGAGCGGCTCGATATCGAGCTAAGAGAGGCCTATTGGAAAGGCGAAATCGGCTTCGACGATGCCGGCCAGGTCGCCTGGAAAGGGGAGGGCACTCGTGTGGAAGACCAAAACAAGGGCACGCTCCTCGTGACGAGCCAAGAGATCACTTTTGGCGGCATGCTAAGAAAGTGGAAGACACCGGCCGACGCTGTTCTGCACGCAAACGGAAGGAGCAACACGCTGCAACTCCTGCTCAGCGGGGAACGAGAATGGCTCGAATTTGAAGTCGCGCCGATGACGCTCTACGCGCACTTGCAGTCCGGCGATCGGCCTATCCCGCTAACCGCAGTGGACCTGGCCAAACGACTCGACGCTACGTAGCCGCCCGGTGTCGAAGCGGCACCGATGGCAGCCCCAAACCTTCCGTGCTTGTCGACGTGAATCGGATCAGACGGTCGAGGATCACCTTCACTGAACCGGCCAATGGAAAGGCGATCAGCATGCCCGGTAATCCGAAGAGGGCACCCCCGCAGAAGATCACGAACATGCTCACAACGGGCCCCAGTCCCACTGAATTGCCCACCATCTGCGGATAGATCAGGTGGTCGAAGATCCAGCCGACGACCAGATAAGCCACCGTCGCAACGATCGCATAAGTCCACGCACTGGAAAAGGAGAACATGAAGTTGCCGGACACATTGCTGAACCCGATCAGGCAGAACATCACGATCGCCGAGATCACGTTGCCGATGTAAGGAATGAGATAGAGCGCCCCGAAAATCGGTCCCAAGATGAGCGCATACGGCACGCCCAGCAGGAGCATGAGGGTTGTTTGGGCGGTCGTGTAAAGCAAGACAACCATCGCGATGCCTCGCAGGTAGCGGAAGAAAACCTGCCCGATATCGCTCATGATCGCCATCGCGCTCTTGCGAATGGCAGGCGGGATCCAACGCGGACCCGATTTCTTGTACTCGTCGAACTCCATCAGGAGCAGCGGCACGAGAATGGGAATCAAGATCAAATACAGCAGGCTCGAAAAGATGCTGGAGAAGATCCCGAAGAAGGAAAGCACCGCATCCTGAACCGCCTTGGCGATCTTGGGTCGTTGAGGCTCGACATACTGGTCGATGATCCCCTGCTGGGTTGTAGGCAGGCCCGCTCGGGCCAATGTCTCTTGATAGGGCTCGAGAATTCGATCCAGGTTGCTCGTCTTCTTCGGGGCCTCCGCCAAGATCGGAGCACGCCAGCGCACGAAAAAGTTCTGGTTCGGATCCTCTTCGGTGAGATTCGCTAAGACGGCGCTGATTTCGGTGCGAAGGTTGCCTGCTTGCTTGATCACGGAAGGCATGATCAGCACTCCCAAGAGGATGCCAAACAGAAGAAAACTGGAGACGACCACGCTTACCGCCGATCGTCTGGACATGCCCCGAAGCCTAAGCTTGCGCACCGTCGGCTCGAGTAGCGCCGCGATGATAAAGGACAGGATAAAAGGCAGGAGAATCCCCCGTACGAGGTACAGGAAAAGCACGGCGGTCAAAACGAGGACCGCCCATAGCAGGATTCTCCAGCCGGGCATTCAGATGTGGATTACGCGCCGATTTCGTCGACGGCTTGGTCGACGGCCCGCTTAGCGCGCTGCTCGGCAACCCATTCCTCTGTCTTGCCCTTGAGTTCCTTAAACTTGTCGCCCAGGTCCTCTCTCAATTCAGTGCCCGCTTTAGGTGCGAACAGCAAGCCAGCCGCGGCGCCGATAATGGCTCCAAGGCCGACTCCCGCCAGCATGTAAATCAGCACATTTGTGTCGTCGTCGTGTCTGCTCAAAGGGTTCCTCCAATTGTCAATTCTCATTGTACGCTCCCGAAAGTTGTTATTTCGAGTCAATCAGCAAAAAGATTGCCGAACAAGACGCAGACGACCAAACCAACTCCCGAGTTCAACCCCCTAGTCCCTCCGCCCCCTCCAGGCAGGTACCCTTCCGCGCGGTGAAAGCAATTGCGAAGACCCGCCCCGAACCAGGGGTCGAGATCGTCAATGTGGAAGAGCCTCAAGTCGGACCAGGCCAGGTCAAGATAAGGCTCGAAGCGGCTTCTGTTTGCGGCACCGATTTACACATTTACTCCTGGGACGGATGGTCGGCGTCACGTATTAGGCCTCCGCTGATCATTGGCCACGAGTTCTGCGGAACCATTGTCGAGCTCGGAGTGGGCGTCACCGAACGAGCGATTGGGGACTTCGTGGCAAGCGAATCTCACATCGTATGTGGCCACTGCAAACAATGTCTCGCCGGCCAGGCGCATGTCTGCGTCAACACGGTCATCCTCGGCGTGGACGTCGATGGCGGCTTCGCCGAATACGCAGTCATCCCCTGGCAAAACGCTCGCCCGACAGATCGCAGCATCCCCAAAGAGGTCGCCGCCTTCCAGGACGCCCTCGGCAACGCGGTCCATACTGCCATGGCTGGACCGCTGGAAGGCAAAACGATTCTTATCACCGGAATGGGCCCCATCGGCCTGTTCGCGGTTGGAATCTGCAAAGCAATGGGTGCGGCAAAGGTGATTGCCACCGAAGTTAGCGACTACCGCATCGATCTTGCCCGGAAGATGGGAGTGGACGCCATCCTCTCTCCCAAAGACGGCCCCCTCTGCCCTCGAATAGCGGCCGAAGCACCCGAAGGCGTCGACGCCACGCTGGAAATGTCCGGCCACCCCTCCTCCCTGCAGCTCGCCGTCGAATGCACCCGGCCCGGAGGCCGCATCAGCTTGCTCGGACTTTACGGCGATTGCATGCAGCAAGTCGACATGAACGCCATCATCTTCAAAGGGATCGAAATGAAAGGCATCGTGGGCCGCAATCTCTGGGAGACCTGGGACCAGATGGGCGAAATTCTGCGTAGCGGAAAGCTGGACCTGAGCCCGGTTATTACGCACGTGATGCACTACACCGAATTTCAAAAAGCTATGGAGCTTATGAAAGCAGGCCAAGCCGGCAAAGTAGTCTTCACATTTGAATGACCGGGAACCAGCCTAGGTTTTCGGAGCGTTCGCCACGAGCCAGGCACGAAGTTTCTCGCGATCCGCGTTGCTCAGTTGAGGTGCGCTCTTCTTGAGCATCGTCATAAAGTGGGCGATCTCATTCGGAGCCGCGGGATAGCCGATGTTCCCCTTCTTTCCATCCTTTTCGTTCGAGTTCACGATCAGCTTCCCGGAGGGGTCGATGGCCGCTGTGAAAGGAAGCCCCGCATCCTTGCCGCCGAACTTCTCCAGGTATTCGGAACCGCCCGGATTCTCCAGCGCCTTCTTGTCCTCGTTTTCGAGAACGTCCAGGGTCACCAGCACAAAGCTCTTTTCGAGCAGCTTTCGCATCTCCTTGTCCTCGACAAACTTCTCGAGCCTGCGGCACCAGCCGCACCAGGAGGCATCGAACATGACCAGGACATTCTTCTTCTCGAGGCGAGCCTTGGTCTGGGCGGAGCTCAGAACCGCGCTCGCAGACTTCACATCCGCAAATGCGGTAACGACGCAAGCCACCAACGCGGCGGCAGCAATAAGACGTTGCAGGTTTCTCACAACTCCATTATCCAGCGCTTTCTAAAATTATCCAGCGCTTTCTAAAGATTGAAGCCACTATCGTGCGGAAACATGATCCAGGGCTTGGTGATCTTCTGCCCACCAGAGAGCTCACCGATTCGGAACGGCGCCCCGTCCGCATACCGCACGTCCGCCCCGAGCTCATTATTGATGAGCACGCAAGAGGCGACGTCGTACAGTTGCTCCCGCCGCCCGATCATCCCCCGCAGCCGTTGAGCCGCCACGAACATTCCATCCACCACAAACGCGCCTGCATAACGCATCTTTCCCGGCAGCTTCGCATTGGGAAAACGCTCCACCAACCCATCGTCGAAGCTCACCAACTGATGATCCTCTATGGGCCCTGGCGGTATCGCGCCCATGCGTACGCCGTCCTTCCAAGCCCCACAACCCATCTCGCCCATGTAGAGTTCATTCAGATCGGGCAAAGCCACGGCACCGACCAGAATGTCATCGCCTCTAACCAATGCCACCGTCACTCCCCAAAGCGGATTCCCGTAAGAGAAGTTGGAGGTGCCATCCACCGGGTCCACAACCCACAGCCCACCAGAACCCTCCTCCTCACGCCCAAACTCCTCGCCCCAAATCGTCGATCCCGCCACCAGTTCCGGAAGCTCGGCCCTCAGAAAGGTCTCTACTTCACGGTCGGCGATCGTCACAATGCTCCCATCGGGCTTCAGCTCGCTTCCGCCTTTCTTCCGAGCCTCCTGAGCCAACGCACCTGCTCGCCGAGTCAAGTCGCAAAGAGCAGAAAGCAGCGGGGAAGGGGAACTCATGGTCGGATTATGGCTTGCCCCCGTTGAAGCTGCCGGGCCGCTATTGGCATAATCCATCAGCAGTTCCGATTGGGAACGGGGTGGAGGGTTGATATGAAGATAGGCATTTTTACAGCGCTTTTCGGTGACAAGTCGCTGACCGAGACGCTCGACATTGTGAAGGCAGAAGGCATCGAGGCCGTGGAGTTTGGAGCGGGAGCCTATCCAGGGTCTTCGCACCTAGGAGGGAATCACGAAGCCGTCGAAAGGCTCATTGTTGATAAAGGTGCGCGAGACCGCCTGATGCATGAGGTCGAGAGCCGCGGACTGATGATCTCCGCCATCTCCTGCCATGGCAACCCGCTGCACCCGGACAAGATGTTCGCCGGCGACCATCATCGGGCGTTTGTCAACTCTGTCAAGCTCGCCAGCGCCCTCGGAGTGCCGTGCGTCAATGGCTTCTCAGGTTGCCCTGGCGACGGTCCAAACGCCACGAACCCGAACTGGGTCACCTGCGCCTGGCCGGACGAATTCCGCGACATCCTCGAGTGGCAGTGGAAGGAAAGCGTCATTCCCTATTGGAAGGAGCAGGCGTCCTTCCTGAAGGAGCACAACGTTAAGTTCTGCATCGAGATGCACCCCGGATTTGTCTGCTACTCAAACGACACCCTGCTCAAGCTCCGTAATGCCGTCGGCGATTCGATCGGGGCCAACTTCGATCCTTCTCACCTGTGGTGGCAAGGAATCGATCCCATCGCAGCCGTGCGCGAGCTAGGTGCAGAGGGCGCGCTCTACCATGTCCATGCGAAAGACACGAAGATCGATCCGTACAACGCTGGACGCAATGGCAACCTCGACACCAAGAGTTATGGCGACATCCTCAATCGTTCCTGGGTCTTCCGATCTTGCGGTTACGGGCACGGCCTCGATTGGTGGAAAGACTTTGCCAGCAACCTGCGGATGGTCGGTTATGACTACGTGCTAAGCATCGAGCACGAAGACGGCCTCATGTCGCCGCTCGAGGGGCTTCGGAAGGCGTTAAGCGTGCTGAAGGAGTCCGTGATCAGTCAGGACGCGGGCGAGATGTTCTGGGCTAAAGAATAGCCGGCAGCGGTTTGAGCCCGGCTTCGATCTCGGATCGTCTGGGTTCCAGGAACGGCGGAAGCGCTAAGCGTTGGCCGAGCGTTTCTTGGGGCTCATCCGAGGCGAAGCCCGGGCCGTCGGTGGCAAGCTCAAAGAGCACGCCGCCGGGCTCCCGGAAGTAAAGGCTCTTGAAATAATAGCGGTCGATCAAGCCGGAAGTCTGAAGGCCGACCGCTTCTATTTTCTCCTGCATGGCAAGCAATTCGGCCTCGTCGTCAACGCGAAAAGCCACATGGTGCACACCTCCCGCACCCACCCGGCCGATCCGTCTGGTCACCGAAGTCGTCAGGCGGATGCGAGCGTAGTGTCCGGAGTCACCGGTTTCGAACATCCCGGGAAGCTGCGTGGACGGGGTAAATCCCAACAGCTCCGTGAGTACGCGGTAGGTTCCGTCGGGCCGAGCGCTCTCCAGGTCCACTCCCACGATCCCTCGAATCGCGTATTCGGCCGGAACGACAGCCGTCCAGGGGGTGCTGGTCGAAGGACGGCCTTCGTCGGAGACGAGTTCCAGACGCTGCCCCTCAGGGTCGCTGAACCAAATGTTCTCACGTTCCTGGTCGTCCTCGCCCCTTGTCGCCCCCGTGTTTGTCTTTTCGAGGCGATCTTGCCACCAGCCGATCGAATCCTGAGGGACCTGAAAGGAAGTGAGGGACACCGTAGCTGCGCCGGCTTGTGCGGGGCCGATGGTCGGCCAATCGAAGAACGTCATGTCGGTTCCAGGGGTGCCTGCAGCGTCCGCATAGAAGAGGTGATAAGCGCTCACGTCGTCCTGGTTCACGCTCCGCTTGACCAGCCGTAGGCCCAAAACGCCCGTGTAGAACTGCAAATTCTCCGCGATTTGGGCGGTGACGGCCGTGACGTGATGAATCGTATGCGCGCTCATTTCCAGAGTTTAGTTCTTGACGGGGGCAAAGCGAGTACGCGCGCCCGCGTTGGCCCGCCGCCCCAATCTCTTCTTCTCCTGCGAGTCACTTTCGGCAAGAATGGGCGGGGGATTTCGACGGAGCACGCTCGTAAGCGCCTAGCGGGCGAAGAACAGCTCCTGCACGTCCCCGATTGGCTTGCTGCCACGTTGCCGCGTCATCAAAGCGCCATCAGTGTTCAGCCGAAGCAGCGTGCCGGATACCGTCGCCTGAAAACCTTCACCGGCCGTCACCTTGCCCTGCCACTCGTCCGCCAGGAGGCCAACTTTCGGGTCGTATTTCAGCTCGTACCAGGGTTTCGCCTGCGTCTTCCCGGCTTGGACGAAGGCATAGAGGTAGGAGTAGCTGACGCGGATCGGAGAGTCGACTCGCCACGAGGGAAGGCCGGGATCAACTGGGAAGGGGCCTTCGGCGTTTGCGAACGGATCGGCGTTGGAGAGGTATACGGCGTCCTCGGGCATCCGGTCTCTCGCCATCAGAAGATCGGCCGGGAGCCAGCCGTCCGACTCGGTTTCGTACAGCGCCAGAGAGAGGTAGACCTTCTGCATATTGCCTACATCCCCCCGCACCAGCTCCTTCCCCTGCAAGCTCCGCGCCACCCCAAAGATCACCGCCCCCGCCACCCCGATCACCAGGATCGCCAGCAGAATCTCCTTCGTGCCAAAGCCTTTCAAACGCACGACCCTAGTCTACGCGCGACAGACTTTGTTATAGTTTTCTAACTGCGATGTTTCGCCTCCGAGCGCTACTGCTCCTGTTGATCCTTTCAAGCGTGTGCGCTTGGGCGCAAAAGCCTTTCGGCTGGGGCTACAACGCGAACGGACAATGCAACGTTCCTTCGGACCTGCGAGCGGTTGCTATCGATGGCGGTGCGCACCATTCGCTGGCGCTCCGCTCGGACGGCACCGTAACAGGATGGGGAGAAAACGAGTTTGGCCAGGCCTCGCCTCCGCCGGGTTTGACGGATGCCGTGGCCATTTCCGCCGGCCGCGCCCACTCGTTGGCTCTGACGTCGAACGGCACCATCGTTGCCTGGGGCCTCAACGATGCTGGGCAATGCGATGTGCCAGCGGTCAATGACTTTATCGCAGTTGCTGCCGGAGCCGACCACTCGCTTGGCTTACGGAGCGACGGTACCATCCTCGCATGGGGTGCCAATGGCTCGCGCCAGTGCGACGTCCCATCCGGTCTCGGCCGCGCCAAAGCTATTTCTGGAGGCTCGTTGCACTCAGTTGCTCTGCTGGAAGACGGCACCATCGCCTCGTGGGGCGATAACGAGTTCGGCCAGCTCGTGCATCCGCTGAACCTTGGACCTGCCAAGGCGATCGACGCGGGTGCTGCCCACACGCTCGCCCTTCTGGAGAGCGGGGAGATTGCCGCGTGGGGCTACAACGATTACGAGCAATGTGACATTCCGGCGAGCCTTGATGGTGTCGCGTCCTTGGCTGCCGGAGGCTATCACTCGATTGCCTTGAGAACCGATGGGTCAATCGTCTGCTGGGGGCGCGGGGCTCAAGGACAAACTTCGCCACCTGCTAAAGCCGCTGTAGCTATCGCAGGTGGTGGACTGCATTCCCTGGCTTTGGAAGATGCGGTTCCCACCCTGTCCTTGGCTATTCCAGAGGTCGTCGGCGGTTCGACCGACAAGCTGACTGGCACTCTCACGATGGAGCCGGCACCGGCAGAGGATCTGGTTGTGCAGTTAGCCAGTTCGGACTCAAACGTATTGGTGCCGCGCACAGTAGTGATTCCTGCCGGAGCGACGAGTGCTACGTTTAAAGCGAGGCACAAGCGCGTGGCAAGCGATTTGTCCTATACGATCGACGCCACTGCTACACCCTTCGCTTGTCAGGCGACGGGCAAGCTGCTTTCATTCAAAGCCAAGCTCTACTTCACACCCGCGTCTATGGAAGGTGGCCAGCAGGTAACCCTCTCAGCAAAGCTGAACGCGCGTCCACTCACCGACGTGGACCTATCGATCGACTTCAGCGATCCCGGCCTGGTCGAACTCAATAGTTCAATCACCCTCACTGTATCCGGTGGCGCGGTCTTAGCAAGCCGCCAGCTTTCAACGGTCGAGGTTGCTGATAAGAAGGCGCTTACGGCCACCGCAACATTGGACGGCACTTCGAGTTCCTCCTCTTTGACAATCTTGCCCAAGCCAAAGATCGTATCCGTGACGCTCGTCAAATGGATGTATGGGCACCAGCGCAGGTCGGTAAAGGTGACGCTGAACCTCCCGGCACGAGCGAATGGCGCAACTGTTGCTTTAGCCTCTTCAGACGCCGCATTAGAAGTGCCAGCTACCGTCTTTGTGCCCGCAGGAATGACCGAGGCGAGTTTCGAGATCGAATCTAGCGATGTGCCCGAGCTGGCTACTGCCGAACTAACCGTCACCAGTGGTTTCAGCGTGGTGGGCCACGAAGTTCGCATCCATCCCATCGCCGTGTCGGGTCTCCAGCTCGGCCCCGCTTCACTGCGTGGGGGGGACAGCACGACCTGCACCGTGTTTCTAAACGGCACGGTCAGTGTTGATACGGTCGTGGCGCTTTCCAGCGCGAGACAAGCAACCGCGCCCGTTCCCGCCACCGTCATCGTGCCTGCTGGTTCGCGAAGCGTATACTTCACGATCGCCACTCAACCGGTTCTGGTGGCAAAGGCGCTCGCCATCAAAGCGGCTAAAAACGGTCAGGTCAGGCAGCAGACTCTAAGGGTCAACCCGTAAACTGTGCTTGCCCGATGAAGAGAACTATTCGTGTCGCGGTCGTAGGAGCCACCGGCTATGCCGGTGCCGAGCTCGTGCGCCTCTTCCAAAGCCACCCGAACGCAGAGGTAACTACGGTCACCTCCGCCCGAAGCGCGGGCAAGAAACTGAGCGAAGAATGCCCCTGGATCGCTTCAAGCCTGCAGCTGGAGACCTTCCATCCCGGGATCATAAGCGAAGACTTCACCTTCCTCTGCCAAGAAGCCGGGTTTGCCATGGAGCACGCGCCAGAGTTGATAAAGCGCACCCGGGTGATCGACCTGTCCGCCGACTTCCGCCTGAAAGACCCCCTGCTCTACGAGCAGTACTACAACCGCCCGTTCTCCGCCGAGGGAACGCAAGGCGTCTACGGCCTACCCGAGCTCGTCGACCGGAAGGAAATTGCCAACGCCAAACTACTGGCCAACCCCGGCTGCTACCCAACCGGCACTCTGCTTGGACTGATGCCGCTAGTCAGAGCAGGATTGGTAACCGGCACCCCCGTAATCGACGCCAAGTCCGGCGTTTCTGGGGCTGGACGCTCTAAGAAGGACACGGAATACTTGTTTAGTGAGCTTAGCGGCGGCTTCAAGGCCTACGCTGTCTCGGGCCATCGCCACACGCCGGAAATCGAGCAACTTGCCGGCGTCCCCATCCGCTTCACTCCCCACCTAATCCCCACCCCGAGGGGCCTGGAAGTTACCCTCCACGTCACCGTCAGCTCTGGCGAGAACCTGACGAAGCTCTATGAAGAGTTCTACAAGAACGAGCCCTTCGTTAACGTCGTACAAGCCCAGCCAAGCATCAAGCAGGTCGTAGGCTCCAACCGCTGCGACATCTGCCCCAGCTACGACGAACACACCGGCTACGCCGTAATCACCACCGTCATCGACAATCTCGTCAAGGGAGCCGCTGGCCAGGCGATTCAGAACATGAACCTGATGGCGGGTCTGACGGAAACTACCGGCTTGCCCATCAGCGGACTCTGGCCCTGATTTGGTGAACGCCAGCTTGCTCGCGTTCACCGGAGGAGATGCCTTCACGGATGAAGGCACTACGGCTGCAACCGGTACACTCCCGGACAACTTAACCTCGACCGCTTATGATCAGAACCAGCCGCCCGCGACAGCCGCGCCGCAAGACGACCTCCGAGCCACAGGCTCAACGCAGCAACGGCGCCGTCAAGAAAGAAATTATCGTCAACGTCTCCAACCGTGAGACCCGAATCGCTCTCCTCGAAAACGGCCAGCTCATGGAGTACCGAGTGGAGCGTGAGGAGCGCGTCGTCGGCTCGATCTTCAAGGGAATCGTCCAAAACGTCCTCCCCGGAATGGACGCCGCCTTCGTGGACATCGGCCTCGAAAGAAACGCCTTCCTCTACGTAGCCGACATCATCCCCGACGAAGGCAACAACGACAACTCCCCCGCGAGCGTCAAGCGCAGCGAGCTGCGAAGACGCAAGATCAAGGACCTCCTGAAGCAGGGTCAGCAGCTCATGGTGCAAGTCACTAAGGGCCCCCGAGGAACCAAGGGCGCAAGAGTCAGCACCCGAATTGCCCTCCCCGGCCGCTATGTGGTAGTCCTTCCCGAAGCAGGAAACGTCGGCATCAGCCGCAAGATCGAAGATCGATCCGAGCGAGAAAGGCTCAGAAAGATCGGAGACCGAATCGTGCCCGAAGGCTTCGGCCTCATCATGCGGACGGAGTGCGAAGGCCGCACCGAGTTCGAGCTGAAGCAAGACGTCGCATTCCTCCAGGGACTCTGGGGCGATGTGATGAAAGCCGCCAAGAAGATGCGCGCGCCCGCCTGCGTCCACAAAGACCAGACGCTCCTCTTCCGAACCGTAAGAGACATGTTTGGCGAGGACATCAGCCGCATGGTGATCGACGATCCGGACGAGTTCGAGAAGGTCCACCTCGTCGCCAACATGGTCGCTCCGCACCTACGCGACAAGATCGAGCTCTACGACAAAGACGCACCGATCTTCGACTTCCACGGCATCGAGAAAGAGCTGGACCGCATCATGCAGCACAAGGTCCCCCTCCGCTCCGGTGGCTCCCTGGTCATCGACGAGATGGAGGCGCTCACCGCCATCGACGTCAACACCGGCAAGCAAGTAGGCAACGTTTCCCTCAATGACACGATTCTCAAAGCCAACATGGAAGCCGCCGACGAAATTCTGCGGCAGCTCCGCTTGCGAGATATGGGCGGCATCATCGTCTGCGACTTCATCGACATGGAGTCCGAAGCCGACCGCAAGAAGCTCATGGACCACTTCACCCTCGGCCTGGAAAGAGACCGGGCAAGGACGAGAGTCGGCAGGGTGTCCAGCTTGGGTCTTATCGAGCTTACGAGGAAGCGCACCGGAGAGTCGGTCACGCAAGAGATCACCGAAATCTGCCCCATGTGCACCGGCATCGGCCGAATTGCAAGCAAGGAAACCGTCAGCCTCTGGATCGAGCGCGACATGTGGCGTCAGATCACGGAGGCGGGCAATGCCTTCATCGTGGAATGCCACCCGGCGGTTGTGGAGGCACTCATTGGCCTCGATGGAGAGAATGTCGAAGAGCTGGAGCACCAGATGCGCCGCGGAATCTACATTCGAGCCAACTTCGACATGGAGTACGAGGAATACGAGATCCGCTCCGGCACCATCGAAGAGTTCGATCGCCACTACATGGGTTTTCGCCGCGCGCAGGTCCTTGAGGCAAATGTCAGAAGGTCGGCTTTTGAAGGTTCGAACAAGGTTGTCGGATGGACCGACACCGGCTTCTACGTCGAGTTGCTCGACGGCTCCAACTTCGTAGGGAACCGAGCCAAAGTGATCCTCCAGGACATCCGAAGGTCGTACGCCGTGGGCGACGTCATCCTCCCCGGCTCCGCCGCCCGGAACGCGTAGCCACGCTGCGCATCCGGGCTTCGCCCAGCCACGCTGGGCTCTTGCGCGGCTACCCGGTGGCCGGAATGACGCAGCGTGGCTGCGTCGTCCCAGATGCGCAGCCTGGCTACGCGTTCCGAAATGCAAAAGCATTTGAACGCTTCTAGACTCTGGCGGCACCAACCCACATGAGGAGATCGCTTTTGGGTGCGGGTGTGTCGCTCTCACTCGGCATAGCCGCTTTCGCCATGTACCCTGCGCAGCGCGCGCAGGCACAACCTTCTACCGAGCCCGGCCCCGGCCAGCTCCAGATCCTGGACAACAAGGGCATCCCGGCCAGCCTCTGCCCGCTAAAGGGCACCAAGGTGGATGCGGCGCTCGCGGGCTTCGGCGCTCGCGTCACGGTGATCCAGACCTTCACCAACCCAAGCCCTGGCCCCATCGAAGCCGTCTACACTTTCCCGCTCCCCGCCGATGCCGCCGTCGACCGCATGCGCATCAAGATCGGCAGCCGCATCATCGAAGGCACGATCAAAAGACGGGAAGAGGCGAGGCGGATTTATGACGCGGCCAAGAACGCCGGCCAAGCCGCCGCCCTCCTCGATCAGGAGAGGCCAAACATCTTCACCCAATCCGTGGCGAATATCATGCCGAAGGCCGAGATCCAGGTGGAGATCAGCTATGTGCAGATCCTGAAGTACGAAGCAGGGCAATTCGAATTCAACTACCCGATGGTGGTCGGCCCGAGATTCCTCGGCAACGCTGAAGACGCGGGCTTGCCAGGTCGGCCCGAACCTTGGAACCGTGTGAATCAAGCGGTTCCTTCCAAAATCGCTCCACCGATCACCCCGAAAGGGACGCGCACCGGAGCCAACATCGACATTACGGTCAGGCTCGATGCGGGCGCTCCGATTCAGGACATCAAGAGCGTGCTGCATCAGATCAACGTCAACCGCCAGGGCAAGGACGGAGCGATCGTCCGGCTCGCCAAGCGAGACGAAATCCCGAACAAGGACTTCGTGCTGCGCTATCGAACGGCGACCGACACCGTTCAGAGCGCGTTCGTCACGACCTACGACGGCAAGAAGGGCGGCTTCTTCAGCCTTATCCTCCTCCCGCCCAGGGCTCCTGTCGCCCGGCAAATCGCGCCTAGAGAGATGATGTTCGTGATGGATCAGAGCGGCAGCCAGAGCGGCTTTCCGATTATCAAATCCAAGGAGCTCACCCTCAAGCTCATCAAGACGCTACGGCCAAGCGACACCTTCAACGTCTTCGGCTTCAACAACACCGTGAGACCTCTTTTCACCGAGGCTCAACCGGTCACGCCGGAAAACATCACCGCCGCCGAGTCGTTCGTCGCAGGCATGGAGGCAACCGGCGGCACGCAGCTTCTCGAAGGACTCAACGCCGCCCTTCAGCCCGCGAAAGATCCCGAAAGGCTTCGGATCGTCGTTTTCAACACGGACGGCTACGTGGGCGACGAGCCACAGATTCTCGACAGGATCGTCAAGACCCGCGACACCACCCGCATCTTCACCTTCGGCATCGGCAACGCTGTGAACCAGTTCCTCATCGACACGATGAGCAGGGAAGGGCGGGGCGATAGCGAAACGGTCATGCTCGCGGAGAGTGCCGACGGAGCTGTTGGACGCTTCCTACAACGAACTCGGACGCCCATCCTCACCGATGTCTCAGCAACCGTGACCGGTCTCGAAGTCACCGAGCTCACCCCCACCGCGATCCCGGACGTGTTCAGCGAGAAGCCGATCGTGATCATGGGTCGGTACGAGAATCCGGGCCATGGGATGCTCACCGTCAATGGACGTCTGGGAGGCAAGCCCTGGAGCCAGACCCTAAACCTCGACTTCTCAGCCGAGGCAGGCACCTCGTGCGTCTCGACCCTCTGGGCACGCAAGAAGGTGGACGACCTACAGAGCGAGTCGTATCTGAACATGGTGCGGCGCAGCCCTGCGAATCCGAAGACCAAGGCCATCGTCGACATCGCGCTGGAGTTCGGGCTCATGACGCAATACACCTCGTTCGTAGCCGTCGAGCCTCGCGTGATCAACATCGCCGGCAAGCCGCACACCGTGCGCGTGCCGATCGAGATGGCCGATGGCGTTTCCTATGAGATGGGCGATGTCCGGAACCAGAGCCAGGGCACAGTGTCTCTGGGAGGGGCGACATTCGGAAATGCACGCAGCTCGACCCGTGGCTTCGGCGGAGGAGTCGGAGGCGGAGCAGGCGGCCCTGGTGGTACCACCGGCAGCACGACCGGAGGAACAACCGGCGGTGGCGGAGCCACAAAGGCGCTTGCGCTGCCGCCGCAGGTCTACGCTGGCCAGATCCCGGTTCGCAAGAGGGAGCTCGCTTTCGCGAAGGACAAGGCGATGGCTGAAGGAAAGCAGTTGTCTCCTGCCGAACTCGAAAAGGCCAACTACGAAGTGACCGTTGCCAAGTCGCTGCGGGATGCGAAAGGGCAGGTCACGATCATGATCTGGCTTGATGCCCTCGACAACGCCACCATCGCAAAGCTCAAGAAGGCAGGCCTGAAAGTCGCTCAAACCGATAAGGCTCTGAGACTGGTCTTCGGCACCTGCGACGCTAAGGCCCTCAAAGCGCTCGCCAAGATCGAAGCCATCGATCGAATCGAGCCGGTCGAGTGATGGAGCGCGGACGTCCCCGTCCGGTAAAGCCCATAGAAGTTGGTGGAGCAATCCACCAACTTCCAACATCAACGAAGGAGCGAATGCCCCCGCTCCCAAGGCACGCCCAAATGATCCGCAACCGTTTTCCCAATCGCGGAAAACCCATCGACGTCGCCCAAACCTCCGCCCTCAAGGCCCTTACCAATCACGACCGCCGGCACGAACTCCCGAGAATGGTCCGTAGATACCGAAGTCGGATCGTTTCCATGATCCGCAGTGAGGATCAAGAGATCATCCGCACTAAGCTTTCCAATCAGCTCACCCAGAACAGCGTCGAAGTCCACAAGGCACTTCGCGAATCCCACCGGATCGTTCCGGTGCCCAAACAGCATGTCGAAATCTTCAAAATTGGCAAAGATAAACCGAGCATCCGTCTCTAGCGCCGAGCGCAGAGCCACCGTGTGCTGAGCATTGCTCTGGGTGCGAGGCAGCTTGCGAAAGCCCCGAAAGTTGAACAGCTCCGGCACCACGCCGATTCCATAAACATCCCCAATCTCGTCCACCAGGTTCGCAGGAGGATCGACGGGGAAATCTTTGCGCTTCTCGGTGCGCGTGAACCCATTCAGAGCATCCCCGATGAAGGGCCTAGCGATGACGCGCGTCACCGCAAATGGTCCGACACAAAGCTCCCGCGCTATGCGGCACATCTCATAGAGCCGGTCGATCGGAACGACGTCTTCGTGGCAGGCAAGCTGAAACACGCTGTCCGCGCTCGTATACAAAATCGGCCGACCCGACCGGACATGCTCCTCGCCAAGCTCCGCGATGATCTTCGTGCCGCTCGCTACCCTGTTGCCGATCACTTTGCGGCCGATCCGCGCCTCAAAAGCCGATACGAGCGCGGAGGGAAAGCCTTCAGGAAAAGTAGGAAATCGATCCCCAAGGACAATCCCCATCATCTCCCAGTGTCCGTTCACGGAGTCCTTGCCCGCTTTCGAGAGCGGCTTCAAGCGTGCCCAAAGATGCCCCGTCGTATCCGGCTGACGGGGAACTCCGCAGGCATCCAGAAAACCGCAAGCCGCCAGGTGAGGCGCCTCGAAGCCACCGACGGCATCCCATACATTCCGTATCGTATTCGGATGGTCCGGATCGCCGAACTCAGCAGCGTCCGGAGCCTCGCCGGCCCCACACCCATCCATCACGATCACTATCGCGCGCTTCACGGATGGACTTTACACGCTAGGCGGTGATGCCGCGGAAGGTGGGCGTGTAACCGGGGAATACCTCCGCCAACTTCGCCGCATTGCTCAGCCGCTTCGACACGATCTCCGCGAGGATGTCGCGGTAATCGATCGTAATCGCGAGGTCTTGCGCTTCAAACAAGTCAGCCGAGTGAAGTCCAGGCCACTGAGCCAGCACGCGACCTCCCAAGATCCCGCCCCCCATCACCAACATCGCCCCGCCCGTTCCATGGTCGGTGCCTTGCGAAGCGTTCTCCCGAACCGTGCGGCCAAATTCCGACATCACGACCACCACGACCCGATTGAAGCGTCCAGCCGCCACGAGGTCCTGATGAAACGCGGCAAGTGACGCCGCGAGATCGGACATCAGGAAGAACAGCCAGCCCCCGTTCGTGCCCTCTCCGGAGTGGGTATCGAAGCCGCCGACATCCACCGTCATCGCCTCCACGCCAACATCGGAACGGATGAGAGCCGCCGCCGACTTGAAGGAGTAGCCAAGGTCAGACTGCGGATACGCCGCCGCGCCGGAAGGCACGTAACTGGTGAAGTCGATCTGCTTGAGCAGGGCAATCGTGTCCAAGATCGCCTTCGCCGAGTTCCCAAGCTGCTGGTTCGAGTCGTTCGCATACGTGGAGCGGAGGAACTCCGTGCGCTGCTTCTGCTGTCCGGCCGTTCCGTCCACGCCGTAGTCCGCCACGTTCTCCACGGCAGCGGTGCCAGGACCTCCGGCGAGCGTCACTGGTATCGCATGACCCAGAGCGACCCCGCGCATCGTGTTTCCAGCCCGCAAGGGGCTCGTCGTCGCCAGATGCCGCCCCAACCAACCGGTGCCGAGCGGGATTTGATCGACCACGCCCGTCTCCATCCACTTCTGGTTATCGAAGTGCGACCGTCCGCCATCAGAAAGCCCCGTGGCATGGACAAATAGCAGATGCCCGGCTGCATACGCGGGCAACAGGGGCGCCATCCCGGGAGAGACCCCAAAAAAGCCGTCGAGATCGAGTGCTTTACCAGTCGAAGTCGAATCCGGCCGTGGCACCGCGATGGAGGGCCGGAAGGCGTAGTAGCTGTCCTCCGCATACGGCACGCACAGGCTCAGCCCATCGCAGCCGCCTCTCAAGTAAACGGAGAGGATGATGTCCCGATCCGAGCCGCCGCTTTGGGCCATGCTCACGCGCGGCAACATCGAGGTCATTGCGCCAAGGGCAAGCGCGGCCTTGCCGGAACCCGCGAGGAATTGCCTTCGCGATAGGTCGTTGTATTCTCTGCAAGCGTTCATATCAGCACTTCTCGTAGCCCGGCAGCGTCACGGCCAGCGAGCAGGCGTTCAGGGAGCGGCTCAGGGCGGTGGCGTCGTCCACCAGCGCGGCTCGGATGGCAGTGCGGCTCGATCCATTCATCTCGCCGGCGAAGAACACGCTGTTGATGCGTGCGAGCACCTCCTCCAGGGTCACCGCATCCTTCACGATGTTCGCCCGAACGATCGTGTTCTTCTCCAGCTCGCGAAAGAAAAGCCGGTACGAGAAATTCCAACGGGGCAGGAGCTGCGGAATCCAGTAGCCGGAAGCGTGCGGATAGCCGTTGGGTGGAGGCCACTCGAACGGGTGCTGCCCCATCTCATAAAGCTCGTCCCGCATAACACTAAGGCTGCCCACGGTTGCCTTCGTCTGTCGCAGGAGCCCGATCGTGTAGTGGAATGGCCGCTTCATCATCAGTGGCGCCGCCATGATGTTCTGCCTTCGCAGCACGATCCTCAGCATGGCCTTGATATCGCCACTCGTCGCGATAAACTCGCTCGCTATCTCTTCTACGAGAGCCGTGTCAGGTTCAAAACCGAGGAAAAACCGGCAAAGCTTCTTTGCCAAGAACCGTCCCGTGTTCTTGCGGCCCGAGGCAAGGGTGATGACGGTCTCCCCATCCTTGATCCACCCATCCGACAGAATCTCGCGCCCGAGCACGGTTTTCGTCCCGTTGTAGTGCATCGACTTGTCGAAGATGAATTTGCCAATATCCGGCGCATCCCAAGGCCAAAGGCGAACGGTCCAGCCGGTGAGACATTTGGCAAACCCGAGCACGTCCGCCTGCGTGTAGCCGCCATTGACGCCCAGCGAATGAAGCTCGAAGAACTCCCTAGCAAGATTCTGGTTCGGATTTGTTTTGTAGCTATCTTGGTTATCGAGATAGACCAGCATGGCTGGGCTCTTCATATTCGCCATAAGCATCGTGCGAAAGTTGCCCAGCGCGTGCTTGCGAATGACATCCCTGTCATGCACCACCTTCAGCACACCAACCTTATCGAAGTAAATGTTGAGGTGATCCGTCCAGAACTCCACCATCCGCTGGTAAAGCTGCCGCTTCGACATCGTCGCCCGCAGGATCGTCGCAGCCACGAGCTCATGCTTCGCAACATCCTCGCGCACCTTGAACAGGTTCCGCTCATCGAAGAAGACTGTCGAATACCACCCGACCGCGTTGTCGCAAGCCGTATCGTCGATGGCCTCTGGGTTGAGCTGCCACTCCAAGTACGCCTCGTACCCCATCGTCTTGATCAGCTTGACGTCGTCTTCCGTCGCGCCGTAGGTGATGCGCCGAAGCAGCCGCCGCTGAATCTGCGCCTCCGTCATATTCGCGCCACCGACTTCTGACTGAGCCTTTGCCGATTTGGCAGCGGCAAAGACCGCTCCGACTCCAAGGAGCGACAGCATGGCACGGCGACTCTGTCCCAGGTTCAGGGGTTCTTCGATTGGCAGCTCTTCATGTACGGACATACAACATCCCGAGGCTGCGCATCACGCAACCCTACAGTCTCGGAGCTACTATTCCACGGCCCATTACGCGGGGGGCAGGTATTTCGGACAGGATGGGCCATTTGGCACGCCTTGCTCTTAGGCACCCGAGTTCTGTAGGCCCCGGTTGGTTCGTCCCGGGGCCGCATGCAGTTGGCTTGGCTCACCGCGACACCACTCCCGCTCCCCTTTGCGTCCTTTACGTTCCCCTTGCGCGTCCTTTGCGAGAAACTCCCCAACCCGAGCCGCAATACGTAGACTTTTTCGCGAAAGATGGTTGACGAAATCGTCTTTTCGAAGCTTATGAGTGTAGGCGTCGACAAACACCCATGCCGGATCCGTCCCGAAACGAAACCTAATCCCCCTCGGGACGGATATGGGCGGGATATAGGGACGATGCATTGCCAACATGGGCGCTGGAACGCCGATGCCCTCACGCAACGGGTATCTACAAGAGAGTGATCCCCATCCTCGCCCTCCTCGCCATGGCAACCCCGCAGGCAGCCGTCAAAGTCTTCGATGCCCTTCCCGGAGGCACGAACGACTTCTATGTCGGCAACCAAGCCCCCCTGCTGCCCTCCGCCTTCCGAAAGCTCCCGATCGGCGCGGTTACCCCCGCCGGCTGGATGCGCAAGCAGCTCGAGCTTCAGGCGGAAGGCTTTAGCGGCCGATTGCCCGAGATTAGCAAGTGGCTGAAGAAGGAGAACAACGCCTGGCTCAGCCCTACCGGAGTAGGTGAGAACGGGTGGGAAGAGGTCCCCTACTGGCTAAAGGGCTTCGGAGACCTGGGATACCTCCTCAGCGATCAGCGGATCATTGGCGAAGCCAAGGTCTGGATCGAAGGCGTGCTCGCCAGCCAGCGAAAAGACGGCTACTTCGGCCCGCAATCGAACAAAGTCGCCAACAAAGGTGCCGCCGACGTCTGGCCGAACATGGTCATGCTGAACGCCCTGCAGACCTACTACGAATACAGCGGCGACCCCCGAGTGCTCGACCTCATGAGCCGCTACTTCAAGTGGCAAGCCACCATCCCGGACAAGCAGATGTTCCTCTCCTACTGGGAGAAGCACCGCGCCGGCGACAACATCGGCAGCATCTACTGGCTCTACAACCGAACCGGCGACCACAGTCTCCTGAAGCTCGTCGAGAAGATGCACACGAACGCCGCCAACTGGGTAGCCGGCGTCCCCGACTGGCACGGCGTCAACATCGCCCAGGCCTTCCGAGAACCCGCCCAATACGCGATGCTCAGTAAAGACAAGCGGGACATGGCAGCCACCGAGCAGGACTATCAGACGGTGCGAAAGCTTTACGGCCAAGTCCCGGGCGGCCTCTTCGGAGCCGACGAAAACGCCCGCCCCGGCTTCGACGATCCGCGCCAGGCTTCCGAAACCTGCACGATGGTCGAGATGATGCTGTCCGACGAAATGCTGCTCACCATGACCGGCGAGCGCAAGTGGGCCGAGCGCTGCGAAGACGTCGCCTTCAACTCGCTGCCCGCGTCGATGACTCCGGACCTGAAGGCGCTGCGCTATCTGACATCACCGAACATGGCCGTGAGCGACGCCTCCAGCAAAGCTCCCGGCCTGCAAAACGGCGGCCCGATGCTCTTGATGGACCCGAACGACCATCGCTGCTGCCAGCACAACGTCTCCCACGGCTGGCCGTACTTTGCCGAGCATCTTTGGCTTGCTTCAAACGGAAATGGACTGGCCGTCGGCATGTACGCTCCAAGTGCCGTAAGTGCCAAAGTAGGAGTCGGCGACGAGATCAAGATCGTCGAGGAAACCCACTATCCGTTGAACGATCGGGTCATCTTCCGGTTCGTAAACGGAGAAGGGAAGTTCCCGCTTTTGCTGCGCCTCCCCTCCTGGTGCAAGTCGCCCAAGCTGAATCTTAACGGCACCCGACTGCCAATCAAGGGCAAAGGAGCCTGGGTCCAAATCGACCGGCATTGGAATACGGGCGACCTCCTGGTCCTCTCGCTCCCAATGGAAGTAGAGGTCAAGAAATGGCCGAAGCACGGCAACGCCGTCTCCATCAACCGCGGCCCCCTCAGCTACTCGCTGAAGATCGACGAGAAAGTGGTTCGCAAGGGCGGCACCGACCAGTGGCCCGCTTACGAGATCCGTCCGACGAGCCCATGGAACTACGCCATCGACCCGGCAAGCATCCGAGTTGTGACTCCCACTGAGGACGTCCCGCAGCCCTGGAGCAGCCAAGGGCAGATCAGCCTCAAGGCAAAAGCCCGCCGCGTCCCCGAGTGGCAGCTCGACATGCATGGCCTGGTAAGCCCCCTCCAGCAGAGCCCCGCGCATACGACGGCCCCTCTAGAAGAAGTCACGCTCATCCCAATGGGAGCCGCCCGCCTCAGAATCAGCGTCTTCCCAACGTTCTCGACCACAGGAGGCACCAAGTGGAAAGCACCGCAAATGCCAAAGCCAAGCTGGCCCGCCACCGCCTCGCACAAGTTCTACGCCGACAGCCTCAACGCGCTGAGCGACGGACTCCTGCCCAAGTCCTCCAGCGACCAATTGATCCCAAGATTCACCTGGTGGGATCACAAGGGCACGACGGAGTGGGTGCAATACAACCTGCCCACCTCCGTCACCGCCGGCACCGCCGAGGTCTACTGGTTCGATGACAGCAAGTTGAAGGGCGGCTGCCGCGTGCCCGCCTCTTGGCGGCTCCAGTACATGGACAACGGCACGTGGCGCGACGTCGCAGTCCAAGGCCCGTACGGCACTGCCAAAGACAAGCTCAACCAAGTCCGCTTCACGCCGGTGACAGCCTCCCAGTGGCGCATCGAAACCACTCTCCAACCCGGCTACTCTTCCGGCATCCTCGAATGGGTGCTCAGATAGTCACCGTCGTAGGGGCCGGCTTCGCCGGCGTCGAGGCCGCCTGGGCACTTGCGAGTCGCGGCGTGAACGTGCGCCTCTACGAGATGCGCCCTGTGAAGATGACCCCCGCGCATACCACGGGCCACTTCGCCGAGCTGGTGTGCTCGAACTCGCTAAAGTCCAAATCGCCGACCTCTCCTGCCGGGTTGCTGAAAGCCGAAATGGACGCGCTCGGCTCGCTAGTCCTAAAAGTAGCCCGAGAGCACGAAGTCCCCGCCGGAGAAGCGCTTGGCGTCGACCGGGAAGAGTTCGGCAAAGCCATCACTCAAGCCATAGAAGACCACCCTCTCATCGAGGTCACAAGAGAAGAATTCACGCCCGCCAAAGCCGAAGAAATCCTGGCAAAGAAAGAGCTCCTCATCCTCGCCACCGGCCCGCTAACCTCGCCAGAACTAGCCGAATGGCTAGCCAAGAAGACGGGCAGAGAACACCTCTACTTCTACGATGCCGTCAGCCCTACTGTAGAAGCGAGCTCGGTAGACAGAACGATCGCCTTCGCCCAAAGCCGATACGACAAAGGTGAAGGCGACGACTACCTGAACTGCCCCTTCGAAAAGGACAGCTACCTAGCCTTCGTCCACGAGCTAACCCACGCCGAACGAGCCCCCATCCACGCCTTCGAAGCAGGCGGAAAGCGAGACCTCCCGCAAGGAGGAGAAGCCCTGGAAGACCAGTTCCTCGAGAAGATCAAGTACTTCGCCGGTTGTACGCCCATCGAAGCCATCGCGGAGAAAGGAGAACGCAGCCTCGCTTTCGGCAACTTCAAGCCCGTCGGCCTAACCGACCCAAGAACCGGCCGCCGCCCGTATGCAGCCCTCCAACTAAGGCCAGAGAATAAGGAAAAAACCCTCTACTCCCTCGTCGCCTGCCAAACAAGGCTCAAATGGGGCGAGCAGAAGCGCATCTTCCGAATGGTCCCCGGCCTCGAAAACGCCGAATTCGTCCGCTTCGGAGTCATCCACCGAAACACCTACATCGACTCCCCCAGCGCCCTCACGCCCTGGCTGGAAATGAAGACCGAGCCAGGCCTCATCATCAGCGGCCAGCTCACCGGAGTGGAGGGCTATGTCGAAAGCGCCGCTTTCGGCATCTACGCCGGCCTCTCCGCCCTCCACCTGCTCAACCAAAAGCAGCTCCCAACCCCACCCAGAGAAACCGCCTACGGCTCCCTAGTCTCCCACCTTCAAGACACGACCCCCAGAGAATTCGCCCCCATGAACATCAACTGGGGCCTCTTGCCAGACCCCGAAGAACCAATTCGGGACAAGGGTCTGAAGCGTGAGGCAAAGCTCGCCAGAGCCAGGGAGGCTTACGCTCTTTGGAGGCAAACCATAGGCTAGCCATTGATTCACCTCGTCCTGCTCGACTGGTTCTTCCTCACGTTCCACACCGCGCTCGTGCTCTTCAACATGATCGGCTGGGCCTTCCGCCGGACGCGAAGGATGAACCTCATCAGCCTGGCCGTAACGGCGGCCTCGTGGACCCTCATGGCGCGATGGTACGGCCTTGGTTACTGCGTATGCACCGACTGGCACTGGCAAGTGCGGCGAGCCCTTGGCTACCACGACCACTCCTCGACGTACATTCAGTTCCTCGTGGAACGCCTTTGCGGGTTTGTTCCGAACCTGACAATGACCAAGAATGTCAGCGTCGCGGCCTTCCTCGTCGCGGCAACGCTGAGCATTTATCTCAACATCCGAGATTGCCGGCTACTCCGCCATGTAAAGGATGGAGTGCCGGATGCCGAAGTCCTTCATGAAGGCTAGATCGTTAAAGTCCCCCATCGGCACATCCTCGATCCCTGAGCCACGATAGCCCAGATGGAAGCGATTATCCGCCTCCCCTTGGCTCCCGTCGATCCAGCGATAGGCATAAAGCATGTCGCCGCCATACCAGCAAACCCCAAGCGCGGAACGGCTCTGCGTCCACTCGTCGTAATAGCGCTTCACCCTCCAGCCGCCATTAACGGTTTTGTCGCCAATGGTGTGCGCCACATAGCCACAGCTCCACGGTGTCTCTTTGCTTAGCGATCCCAGCGCGAAGTAGTAGATGCGGCCGTCCGGTCCCCAATCTTTAGAAGGATCGAACAGAACAACCGGCCTGGAATTGCCGCGGGAGCCGCCCGCCTCCCCTTCGATCCACTCCTTCTTTCGCTCAAAAAGCGAGTCTCCTGACAGCGAATACTGACGCACCTGCCAGCGAGAGGGCTTGCTGGTCTGGTCCTGGGTAAGCCCAACGATGAGCTGCCCGTTGAGCGTGTTTTCGGCAAGTCCAAGTGGCACCTTGCTGACGAAGTTGAATAGATGCGCCTTACCAAAAGAGGTCCCGGTCCACCAGCGATACGTTGAGCGCTGTGTGCTCGGATCCCAAAGGGCTAACAGGAGTCGCCCCTTCAAAACAGCTAGCGCGGGAATGTGCCGCGTGGCTTCCACCACTCGAGGTTCTGAGAAAATCTTGCCGTCATACCAGCGGGTGGTGACTCCGGCAATCGAAGGATACGCGAACAAGATGCGTTTCTCGAAGCTGATCGCAACCGGATCACCGGTAACGCCTTCCTTCTCTACCACCACTTCCGGCTCCCACTTCGTCGGCTCGATAAGGCGCTTGAACTTCAACGCGCCGGGTTTCTCCGGGCTCAATGTAGGATCCGTCTTCACGTCGCCGGGGAAGTTGTGCTTCGTGAGCAGCGCGTAAGCGCGCCCTTCGTGCGTGAAGAGCCATGGCGCAGAATGCGTTTTGCCAACCTCGTCCCGAGCGCCGGCAGAGGTGGAGTAGGAGTAGTTGATATCCGCTCGGATGTGCTCCTCGCCAAAGACTCCGTTCCAGTTCCAGTCGATGAGGGTGTTGGGCCCGTTCTCCTTCAGCCGATAGCGGTAAGGAGCCTGTGCCAGAAACTTGATCTTGTCGTACGCCAGCGGAATCACCTCGCTGAGGTCCGTCTCCTTCATCATGTAGCCGGCCAGCCTTCCATCGCTGTATTGGACATTCTTGATGTCCCCCTCGAATGTATAGCTGTAGGCGTAGTTCATCAGGCTGAAGTAGGTCGGGCACCAGGCCGCGCCAAAGAAACCCTCATGAGGAAGGCCGAGCTGATGCCCGAACTCGTGAATGAAGGTCGCGTACAGCGCCCATCCGCCGCCGCCGCATCCGCCGCCATCACCAAGCTGATCTGCCTGCCCGCCGCCCCACGGTGTTATCTGCATCCAATGGACGATGCCTTTCCACTTGGCGGGCCGCAGCTCGTCCCGAAGTTGCCACCAGGACTTCTTCTGGTCGGCTTCTTTGATCTTGTCGAGGAATACCGGGTGAAACACCCATCCCTTCGAGCCGTCCGGATTGCCGATTTCCAGGCCAGCGTAATAACGCTTGATCTCCTCGAATTGCGACTTGTAGTGATCCTCCTTCATTTGCTCGAAAGGAGAAACCAGGCACACGAGGTCGATCTTGCGCGGATTGCATCCAAGGGCCTTGAGGTCTAGTCCACGAATGGTGCCCGTTTCCCAGCCGTCGAGCAACGCGTCGCCATCCGTGTCTGGATTGAATGGATTGCTGCCGATCTTGGCTTCTTCGTCATTGGAAAGACCATCGAAGTCGCTGTCCTTGTCGCTTGGAGCTACACTGCGAAACAGCACCACCGAGTTGCCCGTATGCGGTTCGCTGCCATTCCGGAACTGGATGAGGTCTAGGTCGCCGTCATTGTCCACATCGGCGGCGCTCCAATCTGAGTTCCCAACGGGAAGGGTGCCCTTTGGGAAGGCGAACACGTTGGTCGGAGCCCCCTTTGCAATTTCGTCGACCCAGAGGCCGCCTGCATACACCGGCAACCCAGAGGTCATCTTGCCAACCGCTTTGCCGTCCATCCAGACTTCGCCATTCACTTTGCAGGCGGCCATATGGCCGTCTACCCAAGCCATCCACTTCACCCCTGGCGGATAGCTCTCTGCCTTCGGCCGCTTGTCGGCCGGGGCCAAGGAAAAGCCCGTTCCGGATTTCTCCGACCATATATGCAGCCGTCCATTCGAGAAGACCATCCGAGGTTGCGACAACTTGGAGGGGAGCTTTAGCCAATCACTTTTGCTTTTGAATTCAGAGCCTTTCAGCTCAGAGATGAGCGAGAGCGTTTGTCCGTCGAAAGTGCCAAGCAGCTCGACGCCGGGCTTCCCGTCGAACTCTCCGGCGGTTGCCGCCAACAGATCCTTCCCCCAATTGGAGAACGCGCGGCGAGGCACCAGGCATTTGCCTTCGCCCGTCAATGCGATGTCGATGAACGAGTCACCGGTCGGGCTGACGCAAATGAGATCGGCTTTACCGTCACCATTCACGTCTCCAGCCATCGGCCAGCGTCCACCAGGCGCAAAGCCAAGAGCCCAGGGGAGGGGAGGAGCAAGGGTCGGAGCCAATAGCGCGACTCCGGCGAGCAATAGCATAGTTAGATTCTACGCGCACTCGGCGCTCCGTGCTAGACCAGTTGGGGAACAGGCTCGGAAGAACGTTCTCGCGAAGCGGCTTTCAGCTTTGCTCGACGAATCGCATGATCGCTGCCAAACGGCTTGAGCGGCAGCGATGTAGGGGCAAGAGGAAGCCTCTCCTGCTCCGCATGGCGCGCACGTCTCGCGACGAACGGCCGCTCGAACACTAGTGAGAAAACCCACGACCCGAGGATCATCAACGGCAACCCCGCCCAGAGCAGGTACCAGAACAATGCCTCTGGACCCTCGGTGCCAGCCGGCCGATGCGCATACACGATCTGCTCGATCGGGTGGTGCATCAAGTAAAGACTATACGAGAACCCTCCAAGCCAAACGAGTGGCCGCCAAGCCAGGAATCGGTTCAAAGGATTCACGGAGGAAACCATCAGCAGATAGCAAAGCGCCGCTACGCCGAGTCCAACGAGGCTGTCGCATGTATAAATTGCCCATCCGTGATGGCACGCAAATCCGGCGACAAAGAATCCAAGCAGCGCCAGCATCGCCGCAAGTGCCGGCTGAATGCCTGCGGTTAAGTTCGGCCGGTACGCGAGATTGGCCGAAACCATTCCAAGCACAAAGAGCGGCAGATACCACGCGTACAGCTTGCTCGCATTGGGCAAATAGATCACCGCAAGCGCCGCCGTCGCGATACTGAGGGCAAGTGTCAGCGTTCGCCCTGCTTTGAAGAGCATCGCGAGAAGCAAGGGGAACAGCAAATAGAGCTGAGCCTCCAGCCCGATGCTCCACATCACCCCATTGATCTTGTACATCCACTCCGTCGAGAGGTTGTGCACGAGGAACAGGTGAGCCAGCAGCCCTTCGTCGGTGATCGGCAGATAGTGCTGGAACGGCATCCCAGGCTGCTTCATCGTGATCGTTGTTGCCACGATCAGAGAAAGAGCCAGAGCACCGTAATAGGGTGGCAGAATGCGCGCCCACCGGCGGGTGAACCAGCGGCCCAACCCTCGAATTCGTCCGTCGCCACGGGTGAACAGTGCGAGCTGAAGGCAAAAGCCCGATAGCACAATAAATGTGGCGACCGCTAGATTCCCGTACTGAAAAGGCGCGAACAGTCCCTGCAGCCAAACCGGTGCCGAGCTGGCTTTCCAGGCCAGTTTGCTCGGGTCGGCCATCGAGCAGATGTGCCCGAGAACGACGTATAGTGCCGCCAGACCGCGCAGCCCCTCCAAAAACGGGAGGCGCTCGTACACGGGATTCTGGGCAGACGTCTCGTGCGGCATCCTAGCTGGAGATGATAACCTTGTTAAGCATCTGATTCGCCTCAAAGGCCCGTTTTTGTGCTAGGAAGCGAGTAACTGGACCACTTGAAAGGCGTCAAGAATAAGAACATGAAGATCGCGCGCGTGTTGCTGTTGTTAAGCCTGCTTCTTAGCTTTGCCTCCGCCCTGGCACAAATTGGACAAGAATCGACGTGGGGACGCGCGAACATGATCGACTGGCGCACGTTCAAGAGCGGCACCGCGTCCCGCTACAACGCACAGGAGATGTTCGTGCTCAACACCGAGAACGATTTCCTCAACTACTGGCCAAAGGCGATGGGCAGCCCCGCCCTTTCTGCGCCCGAGGGCGTCGACTGGATCAAATACCGGCTCGTGGCAGTACACCTCGGATCGAGGCCCACCTCCGGGTACGGGATATTCGTGCAGAACATCGTGCGAGATGGCGCCTTCGCCACCGTTCACGCCGTCGAGGAGACTCCATTGCCCGACCAGTATGTTGCCAAGGTGCCCTGCAGCCCTTGGGTGATCGTGAAGGTCGAGCGAAGCGCGGTTTCCTTCAAGCTTCAGATGAGCAGTCGTCAAGCGCGGCCCGCCATTATCCTGGGCCCCGGCGGCACGTACATTGGCCCTGGTGACAACGACGGTGCCGGCTGGGTGGACCCGCGCTATCAATGCGATTGGGGCACTTATCAGACCGGCTACGACAGCTACATCGAAAACCCTGAGATGTTCGTTATCAACACCGAAGTTGATTTCCAGAATTACTATGCCAAGGCATTCGGCCAGCGCCCGCCAAGAGCAGGTATCGACTGGTATCGCTACCGGTTAGTTGCCGTCCACATCGGAGCGCGACGCACGACCGGCTTCGGCGTCACCGTGCGGAATGTGAAGAAGAACGGCGTCTACGGCACGATCGTCGCCGTCGAGGAGACGCCTATCCCGGGACAGTTCGTCTCGCGGGTGGAGACTTCGCCTTACGTCATCGTTCGCGTTGAACGAGGCGTGGTCCAGTTCACTCTCGATATGACTGCCAAGCAAGCCAAGAGCGGCATTGTCATCATCGGAAAGGGCGGCCGCGGCGGCTAAGAAGCGCCCCCGCACTCGTAGTGCTGGGGGCCCAACCTTTTATACGGTCATCAGCTCTTCGTCTTTCTTCTTGCCAAGCTCTTCAGCCTTCGCAACGAATTGGTCTGTCAGCTTCTGCACCTTCGTCTCGTAAGACTTCTCCTCGTCTTCGCCCATCTCCTTCTTCTTCACGAGCTGCTTCATCGCCTCCATCGCATCTCGCCGAACGTTGCGAACTCCGACGCGAGCCTGCTCCATACGGGCATGAACCTGCTTGACCATGTCTTTGCGCCGGTCCTCGGTCATCTGCGGGAAGTTCAGCCGAATGCCGGTCCCGTCGTTCACGGGATTAATGCCGAGGTCGCTCTTCATAATCGCCCGCTCGATCAGAGGATAAGTCGACTTGTCCCACGGCTGAATCAGCAGTTGTCGAGGCTCGGGCACGCTGATGTTCGCAAGCTGGCTGATCGGCGTCTCGGTTCCGTAATAGTCGACATGAACGCGCTCCAGAACCGTGGGAGAAGCTCTGCCAGTGCGATAAGACGAGAAGTCGTGAGCCATGGCATCGATAGCGGCTTGCATGCGGTGTTCCGCGTCTTTGAGAATCTCTGGTGCGGTCATGTTGTTATTCGCCTCCGACAAGGGTGCCTGCCGATCCGCCCTGAACGGCGTCTAACAGGCTTCCTGGTTTGTTAAAATCTAGCACGATCAGCGGGAGCTTATGCTCGCGGCACATCGTAAATGCAGTCTGATCCATAACACCCAACCTTCGGTCGATCGCCACGCTGTATTCGAGCGTGTCATATCGCACTGCGTCGGGGTTCTTCTTCGGATCCTTGTCGTACACCCCGTCCACCTCGGTAGCCTTCACCAGCACGTCCGCCTCGATCTCGAGGGCCCGAAGCACGGCGGCGGTGTCGGTCGTAAAGTAAGGATTGCCCGTTCCCGCCGCGAACACCACGATGCGCCCTTTCTCAAGGTGCCGAAGCGCCCGCCGGCGGATAAAGGGCTCGGCGACCTGCGAAACACTAATCGCGCTCTGAACTCGGCTCGGCACGCCTTTGCCTTCGATGGCCGATTGCATCGCTAAGGCGTTCATTAGAGTGCCGAGCATGCCCATCTGGTCTGCCACTGTGCGCTCAATGCCGCCTTCAGCAGAAAACGTCTCGCCCCGAACGAAGTTTCCACCCCCAACGACAAGTGCGACCTCGATCCCTGCCCGCTGCAAAGCGGCGATTTCTTCGGCGATGTAGCTGAGCACCTTCGCGTCGAGGCCAAAATTCAAGGTCCCAGCCAGCGCTTCTCCGCTGAGCTTGACGAGAACGCGCTTATAAGATCGCCGTGTCAACATTTAGCTGAGAAGGTTTACCCGTTGGCTCGGGTTCACCGCTTCGCGATATCGAACCGAACTCTCGCCCAGCGGAGTTCGAAGCCGGTTAGCCCAGAATCTTGATCGCGGGCAAAGGCAACACTCGTGTTCCCTTAGGAGGAACCAGGTGAAATTCGGCGGCAGGTTGTGTGCCATTGAGCCGCACATATTCATAGGTCCGCCGGGAGCTTGACAGCAAGCGGGAGTCGAGATCGAGCAGTTCGACCTGGATGCTGTCTGGCAAGCGGTTATCGCTGCGGACGCTGAAGGACACGCGCTTGCGGGCTCGCACCGCTCTCAAAATGGTCCGCTCCACGCCACTAATCGTCATGCTCCCGCCAACCGAAACGCTGTCTCCGCTCCCGACGATGTCCTTGAAGGGCACGCGACGAAGCAACACGTAGCGGCTCCAAGGGTCGACTCGCCCCCCCAGCTTCGCAATGACATCGATCACATCCGACCTGCGAGCCATGCCGCGATAAAACTTCTTAGTGATGGAGTTGTGAACCGACAGTGAGCTCCCGTCGAAGACCCAAACGAAACCAGACCGGCCCTCACGGATCGATCGACCTTGAAACGCCAGGCGCACCGAAACATCCTGATCCCGAATAAGCACCGTACCGGTTCGTATCCCCGCCGCTGCCCGAATCATCCGCTCGTAGCTTCGTTTGGCCTCACGAGTGGCAAACTTCGGAGGCGCTTCCGCCACGGTAAAGGCACTCACCCTCCGCGCGTCCGCAGGCGGACCAAAACCTACCTTTAGCGCATCGTAAACAATCGTCCAGTGGAGCTCGGACCCACGGCCTTTCATCATCAGCTCACGAAGCAGATGATTCTTCGCACCGAAAAGGACCTGTGCTTCGCCGAGGTTTTGCCCCTTCACCGCGCCCCTTCGAGTTAGCTTCAGGACACCCGGCCCGAGTGAACGTTTCCAACCGGGCATCGCCTTCAAGCTCTCGAAAAGCTTCTTCATCCGCCCGTTGCTCAACAGCACCGCCGGGGCTTCTTCCAAAGCGCCCAGTGCGAAAGCCATCTTCTCAGCCGGCGTTCCTCTATTTGGAACCTCACGTCCCAGTCGCTCGTTCGCCACCGCGTCATACCCATCAAAGCGGGACCCCGACACGCGGTAGGTTCGATCCGTACGTTCGAGTCCGGGCCGTTGCGGCTCCTGAACCCGCATCACTAGAACGGACGGTGTACTGTAAAGGCCAATTACCGAGTTCGCCTTCCGCCCCTCCGACGTACCGGACAGCACGATTCTCGCCGAAAGCTCGCGAACCTGCGCATGGGCTCTCAAGGACGTGTCGAAGAGAGAACCAGGAGTCTGCAGAACCAACAGGGCGGCAAGCGCGACAGTCATCTCAAAATAAGTTACCGCCTACGGCTTTCCAAGTCCGGCGGGAGTGCGATTCTTACCAAGAAATCCAGCGAGAGCGATGATTGTGACGAGGTAGGGAAGTGACGCCCATGCCTGGCTCGGGATGACAGCGAGCACGTCGGTGCCCTGGAATCGCAGTTGCAAAGAGCCGAGGAAGCCCAGGCCGAGGCATACCATCAGGGTCGGCAGCGGCCGCCAGCCTCCGACTACCAAGGCTGCCAGAGCGATATAGCCGCGGCCGGCCGTGATGTTGTTCGTGTAGATTGCCGCGTCGCTCACGAGCAAAGCGCCGGCAAGCCCCGTAAACAGGCCCGTCGCAAACAGCGCAACAAAGCGGATGCGCCCCGGAGAGAGACCCATCAGCCGGGACTTCTCCGGATCGGCTCCGACTGCCACCATCCTCAGTCCGCCTCGCGCGCGTTGCGTGTAAAGCCAAAGTGCCAGCGGTGCGACAATCGCCAAAACGTAGTAGATCCAGACCGAAAGGTGGGGAACGCCGCCTTCGTGCTTCGGATCGGCAAACTTGCCAAACACAAAGCTGGCGGCTCCCGCCGCAACAGCATTGATACCCATCCCCGAGATCACATGATCGACGGAATATTTCTGCGTCACCAGCCAGTGCAGCGAGCTCAGAAGCGTTGCCGAAACAAGCGCTGCAGCCAGCCCAGCCACGGGGCCAAGGGGAATGCCTACCACTGCCGTCATGCACGCGGCAATCATCATCATGCCTTCCAGCCCGATGTTGATCACTCCGGACCGCTCGCTCGTGTATCCTCCCATGGATGCGAGAATCAACGGCGCGCCTAGGGCGAGAGTCAGCACCAGCACGCTAAGCAACGGCATTCACCTTCCGATATCGGATTGCGGCCGCAAGCAAGATGAGAAAGCCGAGAATGACGGTTGTGATGCCCTTCGGCACCCCCTCGATCTGAAGCGCCGTGCCGCCCTTCGCCAAAATGCCAAATAGGAGGCTCGCAGGGAGCACGCCCAAGGCGTTATTTCCCGCGAGCAAGGCAACGCCTAGCGAGTCGAACCCGTACCCCGGCGAGAACCCAGCGTAGAAGCGGCCCTCGTAGGCCAGCACTTGCACGGCCCCCGCCAAGCCCGCGATTGCACCCGAGCTTGTCATCGCAAGGAGCATCGTCCGTTTCGGATCGATGCCCGCGAACTGCGCTGCTCGCGGATTGGCCCCTACGGCCTCCAGTTCGAAGCCGGCGATGGTCCTTTTCAGCCAAATCGCAAGCAAAGTGGCGGCGGTGACCCCCACCACGATCGCTACATTGATGATCAGAGGCGGGTGACTGTATAGATTCGGAAGGCGAGTGGAAGCATCGATGCTAACAGTCGTGGGACTCTGCTGCTGCGGGTCCTTCATCGGATTTGCCAGCAGCCAGCCTGTAAAGTACACCGCGACGTTGTTGAGCATGATCGTCGTGATCACTTCGTGGCCGCTCCTGTAGGCACGAATCCATCCTGCCGGAAGAGCCCAAAGTGCACCAGCGCCCACCCCCGCCGCAGCCGCAAGCATAAAACCCGCAGACCCGGACGTCTTGAGCGCCACGGCAGTTGCGGCCGCTGCGCCCACCAGAAGCTGGCCCTCCACGCCGATGTTAAATAGTCCCGCCCGCAGAGCAAGGTAGACCGCAACGCCGGCGATCAGCAGGGGCGTGGTCTCACGTAACGTTCCAGCGATGGCTCCTCGACTGCCGAGGCTTCCTAGGATCAGCGTCTTGACCGCCTCGACCGGGCTGACGCTCGATATCAGCATCGCGGCGGCTAAGATCGCCACGCCGCCGACCAAGAGTGCCAACAAGCGCCACATTAGCCGGCGCCCACCATCAGCCGCCCGATCGACGTTCGGTCACGCTCCTGACCCTTGGGAGGTTCGAGGAGTTTGCCGGAGTTGAGAACGACGATGCGGTCGCAGTGTTCCAGAAGCTCATCCAGATCAAAGCTGACGACAATCGCGCAGGCACCGCTCTCGCACTCATCCCGAATCCGTTGATAGACCTGTTGGGTGCCATGAATATCCAGGCCCCTCCCCGGCTGAAACGCCAGCAGGAGCGACGGGTGAGATGCCAGGGCTCTTCCGGCGACAAAGCGCTGCTGGTTACCTCCGGAAAGGGAAGACATCGGCTGTGAAAGGTTGGCGTATTTGGTGCCAAACAGCCCCGCAACCTCCGTGGCCCACCTTCTTCGGCCCCTACTCTTAAGCACGGCTGAGCGCTGTAAGCCCAAGGCTGCATTGTCTTCCAGTGACCACTCTGCGACAATCCCTTCCTCGTGCCGGTCTTCGGGAATGATTTGCAGTCCTTGCTGAAGCCTCTGAGCCGTCGAAGAAGCTTGCATCCCGCGAATCTCTGTCATTCCAGTCGAGGGTGTTACTCCCGCGATCGCCTGGAAAAGCTCACGCTGTCCATTGCCATCCACCCCGGCGATCCCCAGAATCTCACCCGAATGAGCAGTCAGCGAAATGCCGTCCAGCGCCACATTGCCTCGCTCTCCAGTAACGCTGAGCCCCTCGATTTCGAGGACGGGTCCACCCACTTGGCTCGTAAAAACCGGGACCCCGCCATCCATCTCACTCCCAACGATCAGGTGCGCGAGCTCGGAGGCAGAGGTCTCTGCAACGGGCTTCTCCGCCACCAGCTTTCCCCCGCGCAACACCGTTACGGTCTGGCAATGGTCGATCACTTCCCGTAGGCGGTGAGTGACTAGGATGACGGTCGCTCCTTCGCTTGCCAGGACTCGAAGGCTGGCGAACAGCGCGTCGCTATCCGCGGGAGAGAGCATGGCAGTGGGCTCGTCCAGGATCATGATCTTGGCCTCTCGCCAAAGGAGCTTCAGGATTTCGAGCTTCTGCGCTCCCGCCGGACTCAACTCCGATGCTGGTCCGCTCCAGTCGAACTCAAAACCCATCCTAGACGCCAGAGCTTCTGCCTTCTTCCGGCTCGCTTGCAGATTCAAAAGCGTACTCCCCTCCGCTCCAAGCATCAGGTTTTGCAGGCAGGTGAGCTCGGGGATGATGGCGTAGTGCTGACTGACCATGCCGATGCCTGCACGGATAGCATCCTTCGTGACGGCGAAGTGAACCGCTTCTCCATTGAGCCAGATCGTTCCGGCGTCAGCCGGCGCCGCTGCGTAGAGGGCTCTCATGAGCGTGGTCTTGCCTGCGCCGTTTTCACCCACCACGGCATGAATCGTGTTCGGCTCGACATGCAGATCGACGTCTTCCAGAGCGATGACGGGCCCGAATCGCTTGCTGATGCCCTGCATGTGAACCGCGAGGCTCACTCGGCTCCCATTCTCATCATCTGCGCGAATAGCGCCGCCGTCGTCCAGTCGCCATGCCCCTCATCCTCGAGCACTTTCAAGAGCCGGTCGACTAGCAGCGTCCCGGGGATCGCCGCATCGATAGCCTCCGCAGCCTCTCGGCAATAGCCGAAGTCCTTTCGCTGATTGATGATGCTGAAGCCTGGGGACCAGTCCTCCGCCAACAGCTTCGGCCCGTAGTTCTCGAATGCCCAACTTCCGCCCGCGCCGCCACCCACTAGCTCGCGCACCTGAGCGACATCGAGACCGGCCTTCTTCGCAAAGCTCAGCGACTCGCAAAGGGCCAGCAGGGCACCACCAACCGCGATCTGGTTCGCCATCTTAGCCATCTGCCCAGACCCATGCCCTCCAAGCCTCTCCGCACGCTTCGTGTACGGCTTCATCGTCTCAATCGCCAGCGCCACATCCTCCTCGGGGCCACCACAAAAGATCGTGAGCTGCCCCTTCTGAGCCCCCATGCTGCCGCCGGTAACCGGAGCATCTACGAATCGAAAACCGCTGTGATAGAGGTCGTCGCCAAGCTGCTTAGCCGCCGGCGGAGCTATGGTCGAGTGATCGACGAAAAGCGTATTCGGGCTCGCGCCTTGGACGAGCCCATCCACCACCTCGCGAACGTCCTCGCTTCGATTGACACAGATGAAAACAACATCACACGCTCGTCCCAGCTCTTCGAGTGAGTCGGCCACCTTAGCTCCGGCCGCTCGAAGGGAATCAGCATTGGAGGCCGTGCGATTCCAGACGGTCAAGGTTCGAAAGTGGCGAAGGAGGTGACCTGCCATGGGGCCACCCATGACCCCCAGGCCTGCGAATCCAATTCGGGACGGCATCGGGAACGGAGGTTACCCCTCTGACACGCCCGGGTAGGCTTCACGCTTGGTTCAGAAAAGGACCCCAGAAATGAAATGAAAAAACTACAAACAAGCAAGCAGTTGCTGAAGGAGGATGCGGCATAGCTCTGAGCCGTCTCCCCTCGTCATCCGAGCGCTTCCCTGCGCTCCCACATTCGAGTTCTCACGATCTCTGCGCGATCGAATCTTCCGAGACCGACACGGTCTGTATGTAGCAGAAGGCACGCGCTTTCTTTGCGCCGCCGTCGATTCGGCCGCTCCCCTCGCCGCAATCATTACATGTCCTCAACTCGTCACCTCAGACGTAGGCAGGGGCCTCATACGAGCCGTGCGCCAGCAGGGTCTACCAACTACTGTTCTGCCCAAGCAAGCATTCGAGAATCTCGCCCTTACCCGGGACAGTCAGGGTATTCAGCTTATCGTTCGCCAGGAGTGGAAGCCGATGTCTGTTGGCAAAACCTGGCTAGGGCTCGAGAGCATCCGCAGTCCCGGCAACCTTGGCACATTGCTGCGCTCCGCCGATGCGGCGGGCGCGACCGGTCTCGTATGTTTCGGCCCCCAGATCGATCCCTTTGATCCGGTGTGCATACGAGCCACGATGGGTTCGATCTTCCGCCACACATTTGTCCGCACCACTCACAAGGAATTCAGAAAATGGAAGGAGCGGAGACGTCTACAGGTTTATGGCGCAACTGCTGAAGCAGACCTGAACTACCAGCAAGCCACCTTTGGAAGTGCCAGCATGATCATGCTGGGAGACGAGCGCGCCGGGCTATCCGAGGGGCAGCGAGCCACTTGCGATTCCTTGGTTGCGATACGAATGGCGGGCACTCCAGATTCTCTGAATGTCGCCATGGCTGGCACCCTGCTTCTCTTCGAGGCACTGAGGCAGCGAACAGGTGTAGACCTGTCGATCTAATGGAATAAGTGATGGCAGCTAGCACACCTCGACTAACTGGGAAATTTGACAGTGAATGCAGTTCTAAGGTGAGGTGGAGCAGCGAAAGGAGCTCTATAGCCTTGTTGAGCACTATGCCGATGCTGGGCATGGATGCTGCGTTCTGGCACAGCCCGTTTGGTTTAAGAAACCGTGCTCTTGTAGCGGTCGGCGATATGGGCTCCATGCCTGATGCGTCATGCCGAATCATGTCCATGTGCTCCTCACGCTGGCTGTCGGAGTCACGCCGAACAGATCGTCAAGACTCAGAAAGCAGTCACATCCAGATCAATAAGCAGGTGGGCCGAATCATGATGCGCGGCGTGGCAACGCGTTCCTTAGGAGTTCGTACCTCGTGTTTCTTCGCTTTGGCTCGTATCCGGCGCCCCGGATCAGGTGCTCGAACGAATCCGCGTCGAGAATGAACTTATTGCCCTTCGCCGACACAACCTGCTCTTCGATCATGACGCTGCCGAAGTCGTTTGCTCCGTAGCCGAGTGCGAGTTGGGCAATTTTTGGGCCCTGGGTCAGGATGCTCACTTGGAGATTATCGATGTTGTCGAGGAAGAGCCTTGAGACGGCGACGGTTCTGAGATAGTCGAGGCCTGAGGCTTTGTGGGGGATGGGGAGGTTGGTTTCTTCGGGCTGGAAGTTCCAGGTGATGAAGGCTCGGAAGGGGGCGCATTCGTCTTGAAGGTCTCTGATACGGGCCAGGTGCTCGACTCTGTCTTCGATAGTTTCGACGTGGCCGAACATCATCGAAGCGGTGCTTCGGATGCCCAAGTCGGCTGCGGTTCTCATGCAGGCGAGCCACTCGTCGGTGGTGTCTTTATAGGGTGCGATGATCTTTCTTACGCGGTCGACCAGGATTTCTCCTCCGGCGCCTGGGATGGAGTGGAGGCCGGCGGCATTTAGGCGCTGGAGGGTTTCTCTTAGCGTCAGTTTTGAGATGTGCGCGATGTAAATGATTTCTGCCGGTGAGAGGGCGTGGAGGATGACGTCTGGGTAGCGCTCTTTGATCTTGCTGAAGATGCCTTCGTAGTAGTCGATCTTCAGCTTGGGATTTAGCCCCCCCTGGAAGAGGATCTCGACGCCGCCTTTCTCAACGGTATCGCGCACCTTGTCGAGGATGACTTCGTCCGGGAGGAGATAGCCTTCGGCGTGGTTCGGGACTCGATAGAAGGCGCAGAACTTGCAGCGCACCCAGCAGACGTTGGTGTAGTTGAGGATGCGGCCGATGATGTAGGTGACGGTGTTGCCGGGCACTAACTTTTGCCGCTGATAGTTGGCCAGGGCAGCCAACTCGAGCATGTTGGGGTGGCGGAAGAGGGCGAGAGCGTCGTCGGCGGTGAGCCTTTGTCCTGCGTAGACCTTTTCGGCTATGGAGTCGAAGGCTGGGGCGACCGGTGCGGCGACGCTCATGTCGTTATGATACCAGTTTTCACTGAAGGGTGAAAGTTGGGAGGGAGGACGGGAGGATGGGAGTGCCGGAAGATGGGAGGGGGTTAGTTGGAGGTGCCCCAACACCACTTTGGCGTCAGGGCACCTGAGCGAATTTACTTCGCGACGCCGGATCTGAAGACGACGTTTTCGGTTGCGCAGACGATCTCGATCTCTCCGTCGAGCCCGGGGTTGACGCTAATGAGGGTCGCGTTGAAGGAGACTTCCATTAATCCTCCCTTTACGCCCCAGGAGAATACAACCGGCTTAACCATCTGTTTTCCACCAGAAGCGGCTTCCGTATTCTTCTCCCAATCTGCAATGAATGCGGCATCTGCCGCGCTGAGCATGATACGGACGTTGCTGGAATCGATGCTGAGCTTGTCCGGGAAGCCGTCGCCATCGACGTCTGGGCAATGGCTACGCACGAAAATCGCGGTCCACCCTCCACCCGGAAGTGGTGTCCCATCGATGGTCAACGAAGTGCTTGTCGGCCGGGTGGGCTGCTTGAGGCGGAGATTATTGGCGCACTTGGTGCGATTGGCCTTCTCCTTCGCTTTCATCTTCACCGTCGGACCGTCGCCGTCATCATCCTGTGCGAATGCTCCTGACGCGGGGAAACGAACGAGAAAGTCCTCTTCGAACTCCATCCGCATTTCAGTGGAGTCCGTGCGATCGAGGTAGATAACTGATCCGGATTTCCTGTCAGTCGTGCCGGCTAACACCTTCTTGATCAGCCCATCGAGACTCGAGTCGCTCACATATCCGCGCTTGAGCACGATGTTCTTGTACTTCGCCTTTCCAGCCCGCTTGTGAGTGATGGGATCGTCACCGTCTTTGTAGTCTTCGGTCTCTGTTTCAACCCATATCGATCCACCTTGCATGAGCGAAGTGACTCCGTCGATGCTGAAATAGAGCTGAGGAGTGTCAGCGCAATAGGCAAGGGCGGCGAGAGAGGCGACGGCGAGCGGTACGAGAAAACGTGATTTCATGGGGCTGTCCTGGCGCGATGATGCTGACGCTGCATTGTAACAGGATTCGTTTTTGACGGCTAGGCCCTTTTGCCTTTAGTCCCAAGCTGGCGCTATCGGAGCGATCCTAGGTTGAATGGCAGCGCATCGGCGGCGCCTGTGTTCGTCCACATGATCGACTCTCGCCAGGCGTCCATCGCCTTCGAATCGAGGCTGAGAACTGCTTGCTTGGGCGCTTCTTTGGGCGGCGGCGAGAGCTTGGCTAGACGCTGCCACACGAGCTCTCGATCGGAACCGTTCGTCCGCGCCAGCAGATGCCATAGGGAGAGCGCGTCTTCCTTTCTGGCGACCTTGAGGCAGAAGCTGAGGGCGGGACCGTCTCTTTCCAGATCGAAGCGCTTGAAGGCGGCTCGCACCGGCGTTGGAGCTTTTCCGCAGACAGGGGTGCCGACACCTTGCTCTTTGCGCGTCACGCAGCTCCAGCCGGCCGGCACGAGGCCGTCGGGACCCTCTCGTTCAAGCGAAACCCAGCCGGAGGTCACGTGTAGAATCGTGTTCCCCTGGTCATCGATCTTGAGCGTGTAGGCACAGCCAAGGTCCACGGCTTCGCCAGCGGGTGTCTCGATCACCAGGAACCGTGGCGGAGCGACAACCATGGCCGATAGCTCGCCCTTGGTGAGTCTCATTCGGTGTTGCTTGGAGTCGCACGACACCAGTTGGAGCTCGGAACCCTGGCTAAGCTCGATCTCGCCTACATCGCCTACTGCAATCCGCGTCTTAGCGGCGGGTCCTGTGCAGAGGGATTCGCCCTGGCGCACCAGCGAGCCTTGCTGGACTGGCTTTGTGGCGACGGTTACAGGTCCCTGAACATTGAGGAGCTCGAAAGCCGGGCCGTTGCTTGCCTGGACCGGATCCGTTTGATTTGGTTTGAGGCTCACCCAGACGCCAGCGACAAGCACAACCGCGACTGCGGCGAGGGCGAACCTGAGAATGGGGCGCTGCCTCTTGGGGGCGAGCTGGTTGTTGATCTGGCTCCAAAGCTCATCTTTTGTGCGCAGGGTTTTCGCGGAGCCGAGGGCTTGGCAGACGGAGCGGATGTTGGCCAGCTCTTGCCGACACTCTCGGCAGTCCTTCAGGTGCTCTTCGACTCGCTCGAGGTCCGGGCCGTGGAGCTCTCCGTGGGCGTAGGCGGTGAGGAGATCGTCAACGTGCCTACGCAACGTTAACCCCCTCATTTAAGTGGCTTAGATGCTGCGCCAGCATCTTGTGGCCCCGATTGAGGCGTGACGCTACGGTGCCCATCGAGCAGCCGAGAGTTTGGGCGATCTCCTCGTAGGACATTTCTTCGAAATACTTGAGGAGAACGGGCATTCGCAACTTTGGGCTCAGCTTCTCAATCGCTGCCCTCACCGATTCATCTACGCCATTTAGCTCGTGATGGTACGCCTTCTCCGGCACGCTTGCCCAAGGAAGCCATCTTCTTCGCCTTCGATGCTCGTCCATGCAGGCATTGGCGACGCTTCGATAAAGCCAGGTCGAAAACTCGGAGTCGCTTCGAAACTGGGTGATCGTGCGAAACAGCTTGACGAACACGTTCTGCACGACGTCCTCGGCGGCGGTTTGGTCGCCATTCAGGTGGTAGAGCGCGATCGTGTACACCTTGTCCCGGTAGAGGTCGAAGAGGCGGCGGAAGGCGTCTCTGTCGCCTTCTTTGCAGGCAGAGATAAGTCTTGCTTCGCATTCGAGTGGCTGGGCCACTGAAGCTGCTAGAGCCGTCGCCGGTCCTCCATCGGCAGTTGGACGCTGGTGTGGTGTGATCTCTTCCCCTAAAACCAGCGTTTAATTCCTCAGCGGCTTCCCAGTTTCAAGCATGTGCTTAATCCGTGCATGAGTGAAGGACTTGGTGCAGAGGTCCAGAAACTCGATTCGCTCTCGCAGGACAGCGTCCTCGTAACTCGTCGGCTTCACAAAAACCTGCTTGATCTTGTGCCCTAACGTGAGATCGAACTCACTCATCTCATTCCGTGCGACAGCCTGATCTAACTCGCGATCGATCATTCCGATGAGCGGCATCGGCTCACGAGACCAGAGGGGTCTTTGAGTCGGCTGAGCCCGAAGCGCTAGCAGCTTCGCATCCGCTATCAAACGATCCGGGTGATACACGGTAACGTCGGCTGCTCGCATGTAGCCGAGGTAGCGGGCGTGATCGGCACTGGCACTGACCGTTCCTCGCGTGAGATTGAGAGCGATCTCGGTCAGCCTGTGCGGGGAAGCCTGGTTGTAAGCACGCATCAGCACGGTGCCCCTTCCACCCGGGATCAAGCCAACTTTCGATTCCGGTAGCCCGATCTGAGACTCCGCGGCAGCGGCGATGTGGGAGCAGGAAAGAGCGAGTTCGAAACCCGCGCCTAGACTGTATCCAAAGATAGCTGCGACGGCAAGTGTCGGCTCCAATAGCTCTCCGAGGTGGTGAAGCTGCAGCAACGCCGCTTCGATTTCAGGCCACGCCTCGCGTTCGATCGCGCTGAGGAAAAACCTTAGATCGTAGCCGACTGAATACGATTTAGCTTCGCTTGTGAGCACGAACCGATTCAACGTGCCTTCCTCGAGGAGGGAAGTGAGCTGGTCCACCAATAACGGGCTTATGACACCCATCTTGGTTCGAATACACACGGCCAGAACCCCGTCATCCAGGTCCCTGACGCGGTAGGTCTCGTCTTCTCGCACGACCGGATAATCGGACAGCGGACGGTAATCGGGTTCGGCAGGAATCGGCAGATATTCGCCGCTGAAGCCGAGCTGGCCATCGGTCGTATAGAACTTCGGATCCGATCGCTCCATCGCGTCCATCAAGGCGAATGGACCCAATTGCCAGCTAAATCCCCATTCCATAACGCGATCGAAGTCGAGAATGCTGTGGCTCACTTCCTGCTTCAGATACTTCGCATAATCCAGTGCCGGCACGAGATAGCCTCTCAGGAACTCGCCCACCTCATCTTTAAGGTCAAGCGCCCGCCTGACTCGCTCGCCTAGGGGCAGATCTTGCAGCTCGAGGATTGATGGGACGAGCAGCTCCTGGCGCTGGCGATAAGCAAAGGTCTGCAGGTCCAGAGCAAGCAGTTCCTTGCCTTCCTTGCGGTAATAGCCTTGGCCAGTTTTGTCCCCGATCCAGCCTCTTGCCAACAGCGAATGCATGGAAACCGGCTGTTCGAGCGTCTTGATGTACGGATCGTCGGGGCAGCGGGCAATCAGGTTCGCCGCGATGTCTCGCATCACGTCTAACCCAACGATATCGTTGAGCCGGAAGGTCCCGCTCCTCGGCCGGCCAAGGAAAGCACCTGTAATCGTATCGACCAGCTCCACCGACAGATGCAGACGCTCCGCCATGTGAGTCGCCTGAAACATGCACCACATGCCATAGCGATTGGCGATGAACCCTGGCGTGTCTTTCGCCAGCACGACCCTTCTCGCAGCGTATGTTTCGAGGAACTCAGTCATAAACATGAGCACCTCCGGATCGGTCTCGGGGG
>JBGGMI010000109.1:0-3958 GCA_041288075.1 Fimbriimonas sp. | reverse complement strand
CGCGGACAGCCGATCATAGCGACCATCGGCCCAACGAAATTCGATCGCAACATTCGTGCCGTTAACATGGCCGGTTTCCGCCAGACCCCGGTTGAATGCCTTGACTAACTCTGCCGAGTCGACAGGCGCGCGACCGCTGAGAAAACCGATGATCGGCAGCGTGGGCTGCTGCGCCCTAGCAGCAAGGGGCCACGCAGCGGCACCACCAACAAACGCAATGAACTCCCGCCGCTTCATTCGACCCTCATCGCAGCTTGAGGAGACGGGCGCAGGATATCAGGTCTCGACGCTTGTCGCACGCATCAGCGAAGCAAATGTTGCGTCGCAACCGTCGCATCTGACCGAGGGCAGATATGGGTCAAAGAACGAACCCGCTACGGCGGGAGAGCGCTGCGCGCAAGGTCGCGCTCGAGGAGGGGTTGAGCCTTACTGAGATGAGGTGACAGCGGGGGTACTCCGTCTTGAGGATCGAGGGGTTTCGGAACCTCAACCTCAAGACAGGAGCCCCCAATGAGCGAGAAGCCCATCAGCCCGTTGCGCCGTCGCATGCTGGAGGACATGGCTGTCCGTCGGCTCGGCGAGAAGGCTCAATCCAATTATATCAGGCAGATCGAGACCTTCACGCTCTTCCTCGGCCGCTCCCCCGACACGGCAACAGCAGAGGACGTGCGTCGCTTCCAGGTTCACTTGACTGAGACTGGGGTGGGGCCATCGTCGATCAACCAGGCAGCCACAGCGCTGCGCTTCTTCTTTGGCACAACGCTCGATCGGCCTGAGCTGGCCCGGTATCTCGCCCGCGTGCACTACCCGAGGCCGCTACCGCGCGTGCTTTCACCCGAGGAGGTGGGCCGTCTTCTCGAAGCGGCGCCCGGACCCGGCTTAAAGTACAAGGCGGCCTTGAGCATCGCCTATGGCGCAGGCTTGAGGGTCGGTGAGGTAGTGATGCTACGCGTCAGCGATATCGACTCCAAGCGCATGCTGATCCGTGTCGAGCAAGGCAAGGGCCGCAAGGATCGACACTCGATGCTCTCACCACAGCTGCTCGAGCTTCTCAGGGCATGGTGGCTGCAGTGTCGGTCGAAGGGTTGGCTGTTCCCGGGCCGCGATCCCGTGCTGCCGATCACGACACGGCAGTTGAACCGTGCCTGCCACATGGCGGCAGAGGCAGCTGGCTTGGGCTCCTGGGTCTCGCCGCACACATTGAGGCACTCATTCGCCACGCACCTGCTGGAAAGCGCAATTGATGTGCGCGTGATTCAGGTTTTGCTCGGACACTCCAAGTTGGAAACGACCGCGCGCTACACGCACGTCGCCACCAATCTATTGCGCGCGGTCACGAGCCCGCTCGATCGGCTAGTCCCGCCGGGTTCGCCACCGGAGAAGCCTCCGGCATAGCCGCCGAGCACGCGTGGGCCGTCCTGCTCTGGAGGTCGCGGACATTCTCCGCAACCACGGTGCCGCTTGGCGTGAGACCAACCGCGGTCACCTGAGCCTCGCCCACTTGAAGGTCATGAGTGCGATTGTGAGCTGTCGCACGGCAGCCCTCGGCGGGCACGTTGCCCGCTGCGAGGACTGCGCGCATACCGTTATTTCCTACAACAGCTGCCGCAATCGGCACTGTCCAAAGTGCCAGGGGGCTGCGGCACGCACGTGGATGCAGGAGCGGGAAGCCGAGCTCTTGCCCGTCCCATACTTCCACGTCGTATTCACCCTGCCGGCTCCCATTGGCGATATTGCCTACACCAACAAGGCGGTGATCTACGATCTGCTGTTTAAGGCTTCCGCCGAGACCATGCTCACGATTGCAGCCGATCCCAAGCATCTGGGTGCACGTATCGCCATCACCTCCGTGCTGCACACCTGGGGTTCGGCCATGACGCACCATCCCCACGTGCACATGATTGTGCCTGGCGGTGGGCTCTCCTTAGATGGCAGCCGCTGGATCGCCACCAAGCCCAACTTCTTCCTGCCGGTGCTGGTGCTCTCCAAGCTGTTCCGCCGCCTGATGCTGGAGAAGCTTGCCGCCGCGCATGCGGCCGGCAAGCTCAGCTTCTTTGGCGCATACGCCCATCTCGCGGATACGAAGGCGTTCGCCGCCTTCCTGGCACCGCTGAAGCGGACCAGGTGGTTCGTCTACTCCAAGCGGCCTTTCGCTGGTCCTCAGGCGGTGTTGGCGTATCTATCCCGCTATACCCACCGCGTCGCCATCTCCAACAGCCGTCTGATCGCGGCCGATGCCACCAGCGTCACCTTCAAGGTCAAGGATTACCGGATCCAGGGGCCAGGCCGCTACACGACCATGACCCTGGATGTGGCGGAGTTCATCCGTCGTTTCCTGCTGCATATCTTGCCCAAGGGTTTCCACCGCATCCGCCACTACGGTCTCTTCGCCGGTACGGCCAAAGTCGAGACGATCGCCAAGGCGCGCGAGCTGCTCTTGCTGTCCGAACCAGAGGACCGGGCTGACGACGAAGCCGTCGCCGCAAGTACCAAACCCTGCCCCTGTTGTGGTGGCCGCATGATCGTCATCGAAATCTTCCAAGCCGGCTGCCAAGCGCAGCAGGCACCGACCGCCCGGATCGACACGTCATGACGGTCACTTCATCAAGCCGCTGTAGTGCCTATCATCCGCGCTGGTCATCGCCCAGCTGCCAAGCCGCTCGCCTTAAGCGTTGTCCGCCACAGCAAATAGACCCTAAGTCTTCTCCCGATTGCACGCCCCAACGCTTTCGGCCATCACAGCTGCCACCCATCGCAACACTGCAGTGCCCTGCTTCGCGCTGTTCGCCTCCACCGAGGATGCAACCCACGACCCCGAAATCCCCATAGCGCCCGCGGCTACCTTGCTGATCATCCCTCGCGGGTTCTTTCCCTGGAGACTTTCCGACGCCGGCCCGGCATTTGCCGCCCGCCTCACCCATGCCCGGCATCCGAAACTCTTCACACAAGCCGACCTACCTGCCATGGCTCTTGCACTGGATAACGAGCCTTGACAGAGTTCGGGTGCTTGGCCACCTCGGCGCCCGTCCGGTCATGGGGTGCGGCTCGCGAAGGAGCAGTTGCCACGGAGGAGCGCCATGGACAAGGCACACAACGCCGGGGATGTGCACCCGATCTATGTGAAAGCGTTCAATGCTGGAGACATTGAAGCGACCGTAGCCTGCTACGAGCCCGGTGGATGCTTCGTGGCAAAATCTGGCCGTGTCGCTCGTGGCATTGAGGAATTGCGTGAAGCGTACCGCATTACGTTTGCAAACAAGCCGACAATCAAAGTGGACATCGGCAAGATCATCCCTGCTGGCGAAGACCTCGCCCTGATCATAGGGGAGTGGACATCCTCGGCGGAGACATCGGTGGGGGAGACTAAGGTTTGGTCGGGCACATACACTGACATTGTCAGAAGACAGTCGGATGGCACATGGAAGTTGGTTCTCGATAATCCGAATGGTGTCGATACCAAGAAGCAATCAACATAGAACTGTGAGGTGGCAGGCGGTACGCCGGGCCGAGCAATGGAGGTTGCCATGCTTGCACGTGTTGTGACGATCCAGGTGCGGCCCGAGAAGATGGACGAATGCATCTCGATCTTCCGCGAGCGCAACGCGCCTTCCATTGCCTCTCAACCTAGCTTCCATCACGGACACTGGTGGGTGGACCGCGCACTTCAGTTACCTTTTGGGAAAACGCCGACGGCGAGCGGGCAAGCCGGACGAACATCCCTGGGCTCATCGAACGCATGGGAAACGTACTGGCCTCGAATGAGGTCTACCAGGAAACGTTCGAGTGTGTGCACGACCAATATCTGCCCGGACAGCGAGAGTAGTCACCATCGTTCAAGCATCTTGGTCGGTTCCGGGTCAAGAAGAGCCCATCAACAGGGTTCAGCCCTGCGTCCGTAGCACCCCCGACAACTGCCTAAGTTGTTGCACCAGCGAGAACTTCAGAGGCGTGCCAGAGG
>JBGGMI010000108.1:0-3289 GCA_041288075.1 Fimbriimonas sp. | reverse complement strand
AGCCGGTAGTCGACGTTGCCGATCTCTGGCCTCGAGCAAGCGAAGGGCTCGCCAACAGCTTTCTTCGCAGCTATTACACCGGCGTCATCCGAGAAGCCATGGAAGCGAGGCCGGAGCTGCGAACCTTCGACCGGCACCTTCACGAGTCAGAGATCGGAGAATTCTGCAAGCTGGACGACTTCAAGCTCACCTACAACCGCGCCCGAGTTCGGATGGCCCACATGCAGAACATCCCGTCCTTTGGCCTGGCGGCTCCCGGCAGCAACCTGCACCAGCTCTTTGTCCAGTGTGAGCTCAAGACCCGCCACAAGCCGATCCGTTGGATTCTCCTGCGCGCCGGAGAGGCGATTCAGCGGATCAAGCCGGTCTTCATGATGAGCCCCCTGTCGGTAGCGATCCACTTGCCGCCCGAACTCCCCGCGTTCGATGTGGTGATCTTCGACGAAGCCTCCCAGGTGCGGCCCGAGGACGCGATGTGCGCGATCATTCGGGCAAAGCAGACGGTCGTCGTCGGGGACACCCGGCAGATGCCGCCAACCAGCTTCTTCGACCGCGTGGCCGACGATGCGGATTACGACGACGATGATGAGCTGACCGAATCCGCCCGCGAGTTGGCGAAGCTGGAAAGCATTCTAAGCTTGATGAGCACGGCGGCAATGGGTAAGACTCGGCGGCCCGACCTGCGTTGGCACTACCGTAGCGTGCACCCTTCGCTGATTCAGCCATCGAACGAGATGTTCTACGACAATCGGCTGATCATCTTCCCGAGCCCCGGCGATCTCGTAGAGGGCAAGAAGATTGGTGTCGTGTTCCATCACGATCCCTCCACCGTGTATGAGTCAGGTTCTCGGAATCGTATCAACAGCCTTGAAGCGGATCAAGTCGTTTCGGGCATTCTGAGGCACCTTCGTTTGTCGCCGAGCGAAAGCCTGATGGTCGCCGCGATGAATAAGCCGCAGGCCGATCTGATCTACGACAAGCTGCTCGTCCTGGAGCGCCTGCATCCGGAGCTCTTCAGCCAGTATCGAATCAATCACCCCCACGAGCCGCTCGATGTAAAGAACCTCGAAAACGTTCAGGGGGATGAGCGGGACGTTGTTTACATCAGCATCACGTATGGCCGCGACTCGGGAGGCATCGTGCGGCAGCACTTTGGGCCGCTCTTGCGAGACGGAGGAGAGCGGCGCTTGAACGTTCTCATCACGCGAGCTCGCAAGCGGTGCGAGGTCTTCAGCAACCTTAGTTCCGACGATATTCGGGTGGATGGGCCACGCCCCGGCCTTCTCGCCTTTAAGCGCTATCTGAGATTTGCCGAGCTGGGAGACCTTGGCATCTCGGCTCCTACGGGCGAGGGTGAAGAGTCGCCGTTTGAGGAAGAGGTCTGCGCCGTTCTTCGGGAGCGGGGTTATGAGGTGGCGACTCAGGTGGGCTGTGCAGAGTTCAGAATCGACCTTGCCGTTCGCGATCCGGAGGCACCTTCTCGCTTCCTCTTGGGTATCGAGTGCGACGGTGCGACGTACCACAGCGCACGAAGTGCCCGGGATCGAGACAAGCTCCGCCAACGAGTGCTGGAAGACCGAGGCTGGCGGATCCATCGCATTTGGTCACACGATTGGTGGCAGGATCGCGAGGCAGAGATTCAGAGGCTGATCTCTGCCATCGAGGGTGAGGCTTCGCCTTTGGCGGAGGTTCCAGCCGATGATCAGGCGAGCTTTATCGAGGAAGCTCCGCGAGAGGCACATGGTGGCTCGACACGTGGATATCCCACTCCCCCTCAACCTGAAGCAATCACAAGCGAAGCACATTTGCAGCAGTATCTAGTGCGGGTCGTGGCATTTGAAGGGCCGATACACCACGATCTGTTGATCCTTCGGCTTCGCGATGCCTCGGGGTTTGGGCGGGCTGGGAAGAACTTGCGCGAGCTCTACCAGTCCCTCATCTTGAAGACTCTGGGCTCTAAGAGCATCTTTAAAGCGGGTGATGCTAACTACAGCGACGCCCACCAGCTCGCGACGCCGCGAGATTGGTCGAGGCGGCCAGCGGCTGAGCGCAAGATTGGGTTTCTCACTGACGTAGAGCTGATGGCCGCTTTGAAGGTGGTGATTCAGAGCAGTTTTGGCGTGCAGGCGGAGCCGGCGATCAGGAGCGCCTACTCACAACTCGGCTTCAAGCGCGTCAGCGACGATGCCATGGCGAAGGGACACCACGTGATAAGACAGATGGAAGTCCAGGGCCTTATTAGGATAGTCGGATCAGAAATTCGCCTGGTGTGAACAGCGATGGGTGCGTCCGGGTACGACCATCCCGGACCCTCACCCCCAACCCCTCCCCCTCTGAAGGGGGAGGGGAGGTTGGGTGGCTAGTGGGCGATGACGTTGCCTTCCGCGTCGATCACGACTTGGGAGGTGCCGCCTTGGGCTATGTTTTTGCCGGTGGCGTCGAAGGCCGCGCCGAACTGCCCCTTGAAGACGTACCTGTCGCCCTCCAGGACCATCTGAGGCTTGCCTCCTCTCACTTCGTTGTACGGCAGCACCACATTCACAAAGCCGGTCTTTGCGCTGATGCTGACGAACGCGCCGTTGAACGTTCCGATAGGCAGGATATTTACGCAACGGAGGGTGTTGTCCACGGAAAACATGAACCGGGTGAACTGGTTGGCCTCGACGCGATAGACGAAGGCGGACGGGTCCTGGCCGCTGGGTTCGGCGACCATCGTAGCGGTCGACCTGGTTTCGGCATCGAAGAGCACGACGCTGCTCACCTTGTCATCCTGCTGCCCCACGATGATCCCCGCGCAGGCATTTCCGAAGGGGGTTCCCGCTCCGACCACGGTTCTGTCGGTCACGAAGGGTGTCACGGCGAGAGCCATGTATTCCGTTGGCGGTGTAATTGGGAGGGAGAGATAGTCGTAGGAGTAGTCGCCCGTTATGCTTGTGAGCCGGCCCTGCTGGTCCAAGGCAAGCACGCTCTGGTTGTCAGCCGCCCATTGGACCGTCTTGAACGTTCCGCCGGCAAGGAAGGTCTCCTCAGTGCCGAGCCCATTCCCTTCGACGTTTCGAATTTGAACGCACTCAAAGCTGCCGGTGTTGACCGCCGCTGCGAATGCGCGACCGTCCCAGGAAACGGATATGTCGTGATAGGCGCTGCCGGCGCCGTCCAGGAGCGCATCGGATGATCCGTCGGCATTGATGGCCCGCAGAACGTCCCCGCTGCCGAGATAGATAATGCGATCGTCGGACAGCCGCTGGACCACACGGCGTCGATTGCGTCGGGGAACTTCACCTTGTCG
>JBGGMI010000107.1:0-4423 GCA_041288075.1 Fimbriimonas sp. | reverse complement strand
TTCACACCTCCGACGTTCATGTTGAAGAGGATGCGTCCGCCGTTCGGGTTCATAGTTTTCCAGAGTGAGTCATTCTTCAAGTAGGGCCGGATCACTCGCTGAACCGTCGCCGTGTTCTGCGCGAACGGGAGCACGTCGTCGTAATCGTTCGAGTACATCATCGCACCGAGAGCGATCTGCTTCATGTTGCTGATCGTCTGCGTCTTTCTCGCGGCGATCGTCTGCTCGGTCTGTTCGGGAGCCATCGACGGGTCTCCGATGGCCGCCAAAAGCCTTTCCTTGGTGAACAGAGGCAGGGGGCTCAATGCCGCGATTGAATCTACTTTCACGAGCTCCAGGACTAGCTGCTTCGACAGCCCCCTTCCGTTCATGTCGTCGGCGCGGGCCATCAACGTGCCCATGTCGATCTCTGTCTTGTACGTGATCAGGAACCGATTGTTCTCCGCCGTCACCACCTCACCGCTCGTCCAGTGGGATAGGAAGGCATTGTAGACATCGGCACTGTTTTTTGCACTCGGCCCCATCGCTACGAAGGGCATCATGCTGGACATATAGTCTGAGGTGCCAAGTTTGAGCTGGACCGCTTTAAAGTTCGCCGGCAAATCCTTCGCAGCAATTCTTGTCGGATAGTTCGCGCCGGACAAGATGTCGGTGAACGTGACGGCTTGCGCGTTTGCAAGCACGCAGGCTCCAATGGCTAAGAAAGTGAAATAAGATCGCATAGGTTGTTCTCTACCGATTCGACGTGATTAGGGGGCGAGCCCGTTTGCCTGTAGCCAAGCCGGATCGATGAACTTGCTCATGTAGTTCCGGACGTTGTCAGCAAACACGACGACAATCCGCTCACCTCCCGCACACTCTTTGGCAATCTCCAGAGCAGCCTGCATAACCGACCCCGAGCTGCCCCCCACAAGCATCCCCTCCTCTCGGATCAAGCGCCGCGCAAGCGGAAGAGATTGCTTGTCGTTGGTCTTGATATATCGGTCCACTAGGGACTGATCCAGAATGGCGGGGATGAAGTCGTAGCCGATGCCCTCTACGAGATAGGGATCTCCCTGCTCGCCGCCGCCGATGATCGAGCCTTCGGGGTCGGCACCAATGATCTTGACGTTAGGCAATGCCTCCTTGAGATGTTTTCCAACACCGGTGATCGTGCCCCCCGTGCCGACGCCCGTCACAAAGTAGTCCAGCTTCCCATCGCACTGCTCGAGGATTTCCGTTGCCGTCTCGTCGTAATGCACCCCGACATTGCCCGGGTTATGCCACTGGTCGAGAATGTGAGCGTTCGGGATTTCCTTCTGAAGCCGCTCGGCAACCCCAAAATTCGATTCCGGTGAGTCGTGCGGTGCGGACGTGGGCGTTCTCACAATCTCGGCTCCCAGAGCCTCCATCATAAGCTGCTTCTCCTTGCTCATCTTCTCGGGCATGCAGATGATAAGCCGATAACCCTTGACCGCCGCCGCCATCGCCAATCCGATCCCCGTGTTACCACTGGTAGCCTCGATGAGCGTGTCGCCAGGCTTAATCCTCCCCTGCTCCTCAGCCTCCTGGATCATCCGATACGCGACCCGCTCTTTGATCGAACCACCCGGATTGAGATACTCGCATTTGGCGAGGATTTCGACCGGAAACTCGGACCCAACCTTGTTCAACCGAACCATCGGTGACTGGCCGATCACCTGGAGGATGTTGTCGTAAACGTGCGGATGGTTCATCGCCTGCTCAAACTTACCGCCTAGCGCACTAGGCTGGTGTTAGAATTCTAGAACCGATGAGAACGGCGCAGCGGGACGGTGAATCTTGGAAGCGCATGGTTCTTCGGTCGATGCCTCAGCCGGCATGGCTCGGTGAAGACGCCCCGCACGTCGATGTCGTGCTCAGCTCTCGAACGCGTTTGATGCGGAATCTCAAAGGCCACCGCTTCCCCAACCGTGCCGATACGCCCGAGTTGCAGGAGGTGATGCGAAAGATTCTTCGCGCCGCCAGAGAAGGTGACCTAGCCTTGGAGGCATACAAAGGACTCACGAACGCCGAGCGGGATTATCTCGTGGGCTGCCGACTTGTGTCGCCGGACTTCGAGTGGACACTTCCCGGCCGAGCGCTGTTGATCGACGAGCGTCGCTCCGTCAGCCTGATGATCAATGAGGAGGATCATCTCCGACTGCAGGCGCTCAGCGCGGGTTGGAGCATTCCCACATCGGATGCGATTGCGGCGAACTGCCTGGACGCGATGGAAGCAAGGTTGTCCTTTGCTTGGTCAGAGAAGAACGGCTACCTCAGCGCGAGCCCCTTCAACTCAGGCCTCGGACGTCGTCAGTCCTCAATGTTTCACCTCATCGGATTGGCCCAGGCACGCCGGCTGCCTAGTGTAATGAAAGCATTATCGGCTCAGGGGATCGTGGTGCGCGGGCTTTTTGGCGAGGCAAGCCGTGCGATCGGCGCGTTCGTGCAGGTGAGCGTCCTCGGCGGTACCCGCGAAGACTTTGTCGGCGCGTGCGAATACCTCTTGCGCGAAGAGCGTCAGGCGCGCGGAAGCATCGATCGAGCTCAACTGCAGGAAAAGGCGGAACAGGCGCGGGACTTCGCGCTCAGCTCACGAACCATCTCGCTGGCAGACGCCTTGCGGGTCTTGGCATGGATTCGGTGGGGCTCCTTTGCTGGTCTGCCGGGATTTACCGGATCTCCCAGAACCGTCGACGCTACCCTCACCACGCTGGAAATCCGAAGCACCGTTGTGGAAGAGGATGCCGCGCGTGAGCGCTCCGACTCCCTGCGAGCCACTCTCACCCCCTAGCAATAGGATAGGATTACAAGTCCTCTCCTCCTCCCATGCTCGACCGATTCCTCACGCACCTCGCACAGTCTCGCCTCATCTCGCATGGAGCCCGAGTACTCGTAGGGTATAGCGGCGGAGCGGACAGCACGTGCCTTCTTCATCTTATGCACCGCGCAGGAATCGAGGTCGTGGCAGCGCATCTTCACCACGGCCAGCGGACCGAGGCGGAAAAGGAACTCAAGCTGTGCGAAGCATTCGCGCAGAGCATCGACGTCCCATTCATAAGCGGCCATGCCGACGTACCCAAGATGGCTGCAGACCTACGGATCGGACTGGAGGAAGCGGGGCGAGAAGCGCGGTATAGCTTCTTCCGGCAGGCGGCCTATCAATTGAACTGCCAACTCATCGCCACCGCTCACACCTTGGACGATCAAGCCGAAACCATCCTCTTGAATCTCACACGTGGAACGGGCATCAGCGGCTTGGCCGGAATTCCAGTCGCTCGCGATAACATTGTTCGCCCGCTCTTGCCGTTTTCGAGGGACGAAACTCGCAGCTACTGCCTCGAACATGGCTTTTGGCTCCACGACGATCCCGCCAACGTCGACGTCAGCTTCTCCCGCGCCCGCGTCCGCCACCGGGTCCTCCCCGAGCTCCGGTCCATCAATCCCACCGCCGATAGGGCCATCGCTCGCCTTGGAGCGCTTGCCGAAGAGGAGGACAGATTCCTGAACGGAATGGCCGCAGCTGCCTTAGAGCAGTCGGAGGTCCCCCTGAATGGCCCCCTCCGATTTCTCACCATCGAATGTGAAGCCGCGTTCGACCGCGCGATCCTATCTTCCCTGCCTCCGGTCCTGTTCCGTAGAGCAGTTCGGTTGGCGTCGACGGCGATCGGTGGCCCGCTGGACAACGATCAAACGAGACTCATAGAAGCTGGAGTGGGCTCGGGAGAAAGGGGATCCGTAACGGCTGAAGGAGGAGAGGTCGTGATCGAGTGGAGCCCTGAGATCATCCACGTGAGACAGGTTGGCCAATCCGAAACCTTCCGCTATCCCGTAACGCTTCCAGGAGAGACGATCAGCGACGTCTTTGGCTGGAAGTTCACCGCCTTTGAAGACTCCTATTCGGGTCAAAAGCCAGTCCGCGCCTCGCTAGAGGTTGAAATCGAAAGATCGGCAGTCAAGGGCCCCCTCTACTTTCGCGCTCCCGATGCCGGCGACCTCATGATCCCCTTGGGATTCAAAGGCAAGCGCAAGCTCTCGACCCTCCTTTCCGATTCCAAGCTCACGCAAGCCGCCAGAAAGCGCCTCCCGATCATTTGTGACCTGGTTGGACCCCTATGGGCACCGGGCATCTGCTTGCACGAGCGAGCTAGACCCAGCGGAACCGGCAGGGTCATTAAACTGAGCTTCGGACCCTACGCCGCATAAGCGTGGCTCGACGTCCCGAACGCAAATTCAAGAGCCGATTCGTACTCGCCGACCGGAATCTTGCACCGCTTCGGCGGCCGCCCATCGCGCCATAAATCGATCTCAATCATCCCATTAGAGCGTCCAAGGGTGCAGAGCCAGCCGGGCCCAGCCAGGTGCTCACTTTCCCCCTGCAACACCGACCGCATCTTCCCAAAATCGCAATGGGCTGCCTCTC
>JBGGMI010000106.1:0-5237 GCA_041288075.1 Fimbriimonas sp. | reverse complement strand
ATCTTTGCCGAACATGACGCGCCCCAGCATGGCGATGCCCCACAACATTCCCCAACCCAGCAAAGCTCCCCACAGGGCGGTCTCCGGCGAGTGAAGCAGTATTTGCATGGCGACGCCAAGGACCAGCAGCAACGCGTTGATCTCGTCGGGGATGATGTAGAGTTCCCAGTCGATGAAGATGATGGCTACGAGGCAAGCGCTTGCCGCCATGTAGAAAACCATGCGAAGCGGTTCGTAGGAAGCGATCAGATATTGCCACCACAGGCCGGCGAACAACACTCCGCAGAAGACCTCAACGAGGAAGTAGCGAACGGCGATCGGCTCACGGCAATAGCGGCACTTCCCTCCGGTCGAGAGCCAGCTAAACAGTGGGAAGAGATCCATCCAACCCAGTGAATGCTTGCAACGCGGGCAAAAGCTTTTGGGAGGATTGGAAAAGGAAAGCCGCCTTGGCAACCGGTAGATAACCATGTTCAGGAAGCTGCCGACAGCCGCCCCGATCATGAGCGCCATGAGCCACGACCACTCAGGGAACAAGGTGCAACTCCACTCTTGGCAATGAACCGGCGAATCTCAGTTCGCTAAACAAGTCGGACGTCATAACGTTTTGCGGAGCGCCTTATTGTAGCCGCCATCCCAGCATAACTAAATCGGCCCGTCGGAGAGTCTCCGACGGGCCGATCCCAAATAGTCGCGGCCCTTAATCGCCCCCGCCGGCTGCGGCGGCAGGCTCATCGCCCTCACCGGAAGACAACTTGGCGATAACGTCGACCAGCGGAAGGAACATCGAGATAACGATGAAGCCAACGATAAATCCTAGGCCGACAATCATGATCGGCTCGATAGCTGCCGTAAGTGAGGCCAAAGTGGCCTCTACCTCGTCCTCGTAAAAATCGGCAATCTTTTGAAGCATGAAGTCAAGCGAACCGGACTCCTCGCCGACACCGATCATGTGCACGACCATCGGGGGGAACAGTCGCGAGGCTTCGAGCGGATCACCAATGCGGTCTCCTTCACGAATACGGGCTCGAGCTTCGAGAAGCGCGTCAGACATGATCGTGTTGCCGACCGTTCCGGACACCGTTTCCATTGCTTGAAGGATCGGAACACCCGAGGTGAGCAGCGTGCCCATCGTTCGGCTGAATCGCGCCATGCAGATCTTGTGGTGAAGCTTGCCGAAGACCGGAATCTTCAAGCGGATACGATCCGCGACACGCCTTCCAAATCTCGTCGAAACGAAGAGGCGATAGGCGAAGATCAGGATGACGACCGAGATCATCACCATCCACCAGTAATACTTGATCACGTTCGAGATGTCGATCAGGAACTGCGTGGGAGCGGGAAGCTGGTCAGCCTTCAAGCCAAGGTCGGACAGAATCGCAGCCCACTGAGGCACGAACCAAGAGACGAGGAAGATGACGATGCCCGTGGCCATGATTAGGACCAGAACCGGATACGTCATGGCCGACTTCACCTTGCGGCGAAGTTCCACGTCCTTTTCAAGGAAGTGCGACAGCCTCTGAAGCGATTCTTCCAGAACACCACCGACTTCACCGGCTTTGATCAAACCGATAAATAGGTTGTTGAACGTCTTGGGGTGGCGCTGCATGGCACGAGAAAGGCTTTCGCCCGACTCGACGCGCTCGCCGATATCTCTGAGAATCTTCTTGAGTTTGGGATCTTGCGTTTGGTGGCCAAGAACGTCCAAGCAACGAACAAGCGATACGCCGGCGTCGACCATGGTCGAGAACTGGCGGCAGAACACCGAAAGGTGTTGGAGTTTGACTTTGCCGTATTGCTTTTGCTTGGGAGACTTGGCTTTGAGCATCGCCACTTCGGTGATGGTGAAGCCCTGCTCCTCAAACCTTTTCCTTAGAACGTCCTCGCTCTCGGCGTCCGCGGTTCCCTTCTGGATACCACCGGAAATGTCTCGATAGGTGTAGCTGAAAATCGGCATCGTTGACCTTCTGGTTTCTGACTCTCTGGAAATCTACTCTAAAAGAAGTGGACGGAAGCGATGCGAATAATCGTTCGCTTCCGCCGATTTCGTTATCTGCGCGGAGGCTGGCCCTGAGGCATTGGAGCTCCACCGGGGGCTCCCGGACCGGGAGGGCCGCCGCCGATACCGCCCATTTGAGGCGTGTTGATCATCTTGCGCAGCTCTTCCTGGTTCTGGCAGCGAGAGAATGCGTCTTCGATGGTGATCATTCCCTTGAGATACAGGTCTCGCAGGCATTGGTCCATGGTGGTCATGCCCATGTTGCCGCTTGTCTGGATCATCGAAGGAATCTGGTGTGTCTTCGCTTCTCGGATGAGGTTGCGAATAGCGGGCGACGCGATCATGATCTCGTTGGCGGGCACCCGACCTTCCCCGTTGGCTCGCTTCAGGAGCTGCTGGGAGATGATCGAAACGAGGTTGTTCGAGAGCTGGACACGAATCTGCTCCTGCTGTCCAGGAGGGAAAACGTCGATCATACGGTCGACGCTCTCAGCCGCGTTGTTCGTGTGAAGCGTTGCGAAGACAAGGTGGCCGGTTTCAGCAGCCGTGATGGCCAAGGAAATCGTTTCCATGTCACGCATTTCACCAACGAGCAGGATGTCCGGATCTTCTCGAAGAGAAGCGCGAAGCGCGTTCAAGAAGCTCTTGGTGTCTGATCCCAGCTCGCGCTGGTTGATGAGGCACTTCTTGTGGACGTGCAGATACTCGATCGGATCCTCGATGGTGATGATGTGATGCGCGAAGTTCTCGTTGATGTGGTTGATCATCGCGGCGAGCGATGTCGACTTGCCGGAACCTGTAGGTCCGGTGACGAGGATGAGGCCACGAGGCTTTTCGCAAAGTGTCTTGAGGAGCGGCGGAAGGTTGAGCTGCTCGACGGTCGGAATCTTCTGCGGGATCAATCGGAATGCAGCCGCGACGGATGCCTTCTCGCGGTACATGTTCACACGGAAGCGTGCCTTGCCGCGTGGGAGCGAGTAGGAGAAGTCGAGCTCCAGCGTCGTTTCGAATTTGTTGATGTTCTCGTCCGAGATGATGTCGTACATCATTCGCGAGAGCACCTGAGGCGTAAAGGCCTCATAGTTCAGCGCTGTCAGCTTTCCGTCGATTCTGAGGATTGGTGGCGCCGCCTGGCTCATGTGAAGGTCCGAGGCGTTGACCTCGACCATTTCATAAAGCAGGTCGTCGATATGCGTGTCTTCCAGCGACTGCGGCGGACCCTTCGGCTCTTCGGGCTCTTCCACCACAGGCTGCTGCTGACCGTACGGACTCTGCATCGGGGGCATTCCGCCGACGCCAGGTCTCTGCTGAACGGGCGGCATTCCTGCACCCGGGCCTTGGTTATAGATGGGATTGTTGGACATCAGACTCTCTTTCGTTAACTGTAGCCCGCCGTGAAGACGACGCGCATGACTTCACCGGGATCGGTGCTGCCATTCAATACCTTTGTTAGACCATCCTCTCGGAGCTCTCTCATTCCATTGGCCTTCGCGGCGTCGCGAAGGTCGTGCAGCGGCGCACGTCTTACGATGAGCTCACGGATCTCGTCGTTCAAGACCATGAGTTCGTGGAAGCCCGTGCGGCCTCTATATCCTGTCATACGGTTATTCTCGTGAGGAATTCCACGATAGAGCGTTACCGTTTGATCTTCATGCTCCGGCTGGAAGCCAAAGCGTCGTAGATCGGCCGCGGGGAATTCGTATGGCTCCTTATGCTCCTTGTCGATTAGTCGCCCGAGTCGTTGCGCAAGAACGCCGATGACGGTCGCAGCGATAAGGTACGGCTCGACGCCCATGTCGATCATACGAAGGGTAGCGGAGGGGGCATCGTTCGTGTGGAGCGTGGAAAGGACAAGGTGACCCGTTAGCGAGGCTTCAATCGCGATTTCAGCCGTTTCAAGGTCACGCATTTCTCCGACCATGATGATGTCGGGGTCTTGGCGAAGGAAGGATCGGAGCGCGGTGGCAAACGTCAGACCCGCCTTGCGGTTCATCTGAACCTGCGCGATTCCATTGAGCTGATACTCGATCGGGTCTTCGGCGGTGATGATGTTGACGCCGACGGTATTGAGCTTATGAAGGACCGAATACTGCGTGGTGGTCTTGCCAGAACCCGTCGGGCCCGTGCAGAGGAACATGCCGTTCGGCTGGCTGACGAGTTCTTCGATGCGAAGCTGGTTCTCGTCGGTAAAGCCGATCTTCTGCAAGCCGATCATAACGCTCGACTTGTCCAGGATACGCATAACGATCTTCTCGCCGGAAGGCGTCGGGATCGAGCTGACGCGAAGGTCGTATTCCTTCTGGTTGTGACGAACCTCGATACGGCCGTCTTGAGGGATACGGCGCTCGGCGATGTTCATCTCCGCCATGATCTTCAAACGAGAGATCAGGGGAGCCATCAGGTTCCTCGGAACCGTCATCGCTTCTTGGAGAACACCGTCAATTCGGTACCGAACGCGGACCGCACGCTGCTGAGGCTCGACATGGATGTCCGAGGCGCGGTCTGCGACGGCTTGCTGGATGAGGGCATTTGCCAACCGGATGATCGGCGCCTGGTCGGCCATCTTTTCGGCGTCGGCATCGATATCCTCTTCTTCGTCTGAAGCGCGGCGGCCCACTTGGGCTTCGGCGATGGCGCCACGCATGGCGGTGTTAAAGCTTTGCTGCGGTGCGGCGTCTGCTGCGGGCGCGGGAGTGTTGTCCTTCGGACCGTCTTTGCCCGCGACTCCTCCGCCGTAATACTTCTTGATTGAGTCTTCGATGGCTCCCGGAACGGCCATGACAGGGATGACTCGCAAGCCCGACGCCATCTTGATGTCGTCGATTGCCATAATGTTGCCCGGGTTGAGCATGGCCACCCACAGATTTGTGCCTTCCTTTTTAACGGGAAGAGCGCTATGCGACTTGACAAGCCGCTCCGGCACGACATTTAGCGCGCTCGATTCGACTGTTATACGGTCGAGGTCGACAAACCCAAGGCCAAGTTCTTGGGCCTTAGCTTGCAACACTTCGCGTTCGCCCACAAAATTGAGCGAGATGAGGATGGGCGCAATGTCTTTTTGCCCGGTCTGTTGTTGAACTTTCTGTGCTTCTGCAAGCTGCTCTGGCTTAAGGTGACCCTTCTCGACCAGGAACTGCACCATCGGTTTTCGTGGCAACGCCATAGATGTTTTCTCTCACCCAATCAGCCGGGACCTAGTGGGCCGCGCGCTTTGTGACCGACTATTGTAGACCAATGC
>JBGGMI010000105.1:0-9018 GCA_041288075.1 Fimbriimonas sp. | reverse complement strand
CCTGCAAAAGCCATTGCTTCAAAGGACTAGAAGGCCGCACCTCCCCACCCTTCAGAGTGGAAAGAGAAGCGACCTTCTTCTTACTTGTCGGCGCAGCCTTCTTTTGTGGCATTCAGCCTTTCTTAGAGGCCCTTGTCTTCCAGGAAGTTGCAAAGATCAGCAATCCTGCAGCTATAGCCCCACTCGTTGTCGTACCAACTGACGACCTTCACAAAGTTGCCAATCCCGACGGTATCCCTCGCCGAGAAGATCGAGCTATGCGGATTGCCCTTCAGGTCCGTCGAAACCAACTCCTCGTCCGTATAAGCGAGGATTCCCTTCATCGAGCCGTCGGCATATTCCTTCACCGCCGCATTGATCTCGTCCACGCTCGCATCCTTGTTCAGGATCGCCGTGAAGTCCACCACGCTAACAGTCGGCGTCGGCACTCGAAACGCCATGCCCGTGAACTTGCCTTGAAGCTCCGGCAGAACCAGCCCAACCGCTTTCGCCGCACCTGTGCTGCTCGGAACAATGTTCTGGCTCGCCGCTCTTGCGTCGCGCAGATCCTTCGCCGCCGTGTCTTGCGTCTTCTGCGAATTCGTAAACGCGTGGATAGTCGTCAACAGCCCCCGATCGATCCCAAACCGCTCGTGCAGAACCTTCGCCACCGGAGCCAAACCGTTCGTCGTGCAGCTCGCGTTCGAGATCACGTGGTGCTTCGCGGGATCGTAAACGTTGTCGTTCACGCCAAGCACGATGGTCAAATCCTCGTTCTTCGCCGGTGCGGAAATGATCACCTTTTTCACGCCATGGTTCCGGTGAGCGACCGCCTTCGTGGCATCCGTGAAGAACCCGGTCGATTCAATCACGACGTCCACACCAGCCGAGTCCCAAGGAATCATTCCCGGATCCTTTTCGGCGAAGACCTTGATGGCATTCCCGTTCACATGGATCGTCTGCTCATCGTGATCCACCTCGCCCGCAAAGGGCCCGTAGGTGCTGTCGTACTTGAACAAATGAGCGTTCGTTTTGGTGTCGGTAAGGTCGTTGACGGCCACCACCTGAAGGTCGTTTGGATGCCGCGCCAGCATCGCGCGAAGTGAGAGCCGTCCAATCCTTCCAAAGCCGTTAATGCCAATCCGTAGTGCCATGTTAGAACGCGATTCTACCTTTGGCACTGCGCTAAGCTAACGCCACATGCAATCCGCACTCGACCGTGCCAGAGAGCTCGACGCCGCCGACCCACTCGCCCGTTTTCGCGAGGAGTTTGTCATCGAAGATCCGGAGGTCATCTACCTCGACGGCAACTCTCTCGGCCGAATGCCGAGGCGTACCCTCCCGCTCATGCAGGAGCTCTTGGCGCAACAATGGGGTAGCGAGCTCATCCGCTCCTGGCCAGACTCTTGGCTCTCCCTTCCGTCCCAACTTGGAGCCAAGATCGCTCAGCTCATTGGCGCCCAAGACGACGAAGTGCTCGTCTGCGATTCCACTTCCGTCAACCTCTACAAGCTCGTCCACGCCGCCCTCGCCCTCCACCCTGGTCGCACCGAGATTCTTACGGACGGTGCCAACTTCCCCAGCGACTGGTACGTTCTCGCCGGCATCGCTGAAAAGACTAGCCACTCGCTACGCGGTCAAGGCGGGCCGGATGAGAACACGGCACTCTTAACCCTAAGCCACGTCACCTTCAAATCAGGCGAGCTCTACGACATGGCAGCCCTCACAAAAGAAGCCCACGCGCAGGGAGCCCTCACTCTGTGGGACCTCAGCCACTCGGTAGGCGCTGTGCCCGTCCACCTAATTGCCTGCAACGCCGATCTCGCCGTCGGCTGCACCTACAAGTATCTCAACGCCGGCCCCGGATCCTCTGCGTTCCTCTACATCCGCCGCGACCTTCAGGAGCAACTCCGCAACCCAATTCAGGGCTGGTTCGGCCGAGACAACGCGTTTGATTTTGGGCTCGACTATCGTCCACGAACGGGCATAGACCGCTTCCTAACCGGCAGTCCCAACATTCTTTCCATGGCACCGGTCGGGCCAGGTGTGGATCTGATTCTGGAAGCAGGAATCGAGAACCTGAGAGCCAAGTCCCTGCAGCAAACAGACTTCTTGATAGAGCTCTGGCAAGAGCACCTGGCACCCTTGGGCTTCACGCTCAACACACCCACTGAGCCTCACAGGAGAGGCTCACACGTTTCCTTCGGCCACCCTGATGCCTTGGCCATCGACCTCGCCCTCATCAACGAAGCTAACGTGATCCCGGACTTCCGAACGCCCGATAACATCCGCTTCGGCTGCACTCCGCTTTACACGACATTCGCCGAGCTAGCTAACGCGATCGCAAGGATATGCACCATTATGGAGACCGGAACCTATAAGCACTATTGCGGTCAGGTGCCGGCAATCACTTAGACCTACTTCGTGAGCACCCGTTGGATGGTCTTGATCGTTCGACGCGCATCCCCGCCGGCCCCAGGTGCCGCTCCGCCCGTGATTGCATAAAGAGTGCCCGCAGGTGAGAAGGCTAAGCTATCGACATATGCAAAGACTGACTGATTCCCCAGCCCATCTACGGTCCCATACTGATCGCCAGCTACAGTTCTAACCTGCCCCTGCGGCGAAACCCGCTTTATGTGTGCCCAATCTGCGACATAGACGAATCCAGAAGAATCGACGGTTAGGCCAAATATTGAATAGAAGGAGGCATCAGCTCCCGTGCCATCGGCACCGGTCCCAAGGCCCGGGCCAGCAAGTGTCGTAACCATTCCATATGGAGTGATTCGACGCAAGCGGGTGTTCGCGTCGCCGACGATAACGTCACCGTTTGGAGCCGCCGCAATGGTGTAAGGATTCGTGAATGTCGCTCCCGAGCCAAGAGCGTTCGTATATCCGGTGACACCAGTCGTGCTTCCCGCCAGCAGGGCCACTCTCCAGTTTGCTGCGTCTGACCGCGTGCCGGCAATGTGAGTCAACCGTCTGACGCGCATGCCGGCAATCTCTGATACGTACACCACACCATCCGGTGACAGGCAGATTCCATATGGGGTGGAAAAGCGTGCAGCGGTGCCAACGCCATCCACGTACGACGCAGCTCCCGAAAGGCCCGCGATGGTTGTCACGCTCCAGTGATCCGGCTTCTTTGGATCCGATCCGGTTAGCTGCGCCCGTCTAACGATGTGACTGCCGTTGTTGGTGAAAAACAGTTCCTGCCCATCCGGCGAGACGGCGATGCAGAAGATGTTGTTACCGTTAACGACGGAGCCGATTCCAGCATCGGGTCCACCACTATTGGTCGGTCCGCCCAATACCGTCGTTACGTAGCCGTCTGACGAGATGCGCCGGATGCCCACGTTCTCAACCACGAACGCGTTCCCCGCTCCATCAAAGGCTATGTGTCTGAGATTTTGGAAGGAAGCGGTGTTCAAAGAGCCGTTTACATAATCTGCTGCTCCCGTCCCCGCGAAGGTGGTGACGATGTTCTGAGCAGATCCCGGGCCGTAACCGCTCGGGTTAAAGGCAGCCGCGAGGCCACTCGCGAACTCCGTTTCAGCTTCAATGCGAACGATCGCCTCAAAGACACGAACGCCCTCGGGGACGATGAATTGCCAACTGCGCACGCTGGTCGATTCGCCTGCTTCGAGACCCTCTGCATATCTGAGGTAAGGCTCTTGCTTGGCGGTAAACCCATCCCCTCCCGCGAGAGACGGGAGCTCGGGAGTCGCATTTCCGCCATTAATCGGAACGGGAAAGCCCAGGCTGCAGGTGAGTTGTCGAAGGGAATTGTTGCCTGTGTCAGTGACGTAAAGGCTGCCGTTCCAGTAGGCCGAGGCACCCGGCGAATTGAATTGCGCGAGGTCACCGCGGCCGTTCGTGTATCCCGCAACACCGGTACAGGCGATCCATCGGACAGACCAGTTCGTGGCTAACCCAGGCGAGGCGCCGGGCTGACAGCTTGCCTGACGCATGCTGTTGTTGCCCGTTTCGGTCAGGAAAAGGGTGTTGGAAGTTCCGTCGGTGATTTGTGAAATACCGCTGGGAGCATTGAACTGAGCAGTGTTGCCGGGTCCGTCCAATGCGCCGGGGGTGCTCGTTCCGCAAATCGACACCACGTCCCCGTTAGTCGACACGAATCTCACCTTGTTTGCCTGGCGGTCGGTCACGTAGAGGTTTCCGCTGGCGTCGCAGGCGACGTCTCGAGGGCTCTTGAAGCTCGCTGTGTTCGAGGTGCCGTCGTTCACGGCAAAGACTCCGGAGCCTGAGAAGTTGCTGACGTAATAGCTGTTAGGCAGGCCGCGATCGCCGCCGGTGTATTCGATCTTCCTTATGCGGCGGTTGAGGCTGTCGCAAACGTAGATGGAACCGTCGGGCCCAATAGCCAATCCTTCCGGAACGTTGAACTGCGCCACGTCGCCAGTCCCGACGGCACCTCCTGAAGTCCCTACTCCGGCGACCGTCGTCACCTGGCCGTTGGTGCTGATTCGGCGAATCTTTTGTCCGCCGCTGTCGGAGACGTAGAGGGTTCCGTCGCTTGCCAGGGCAAGGTCGTACGGCTTGTAGATTGTGGCGTTGGTTCCATATCCATCGGTGCTCGAAGAAGCTCCCGAGCCGGCGATGGTGGAGACGTAGCCGTTGGAAATCTTGCGGACCCGGTTGTTGAGACAATCCGCCAGATACATCGTGCCGTGTGGGCCGATTGCGATACCCGTGACGCCTTTCAGGTTAGCGGAAGCCACCGGACCATCCAGGAAGCCTAGTGTTGGGCCCACGACCGTGGTGACTTGGGTGAGCTCCTTGAGATTGGTGCCGGAGTCGATATTCTTGAAGCCGGTAAAGACCACTTTCAAGCCGCTGATCGAACCATCGTTACCAATTCCGATGGGCTCACCCGCGTTGTTTTGGAGCGCCACGTTCAAAACGCGTCGTCCCGTGTCGCCGGGTTGGTCGAGCACCATATTCGAGTTGATCTTGATCGCTTGACCCGCGAACACGGCTCGACTTGAGGGAGTGAGAGGAACTACCCTTACCGCCCCAGTTTGAGTGTCAAAGATGAGTTTGGCGGTTCCGTCGAGAGTCTCAGGGACAGGTCCCGGGCCACCACCTGTTTCTCCTCCGGAGGTCGATTGCGAACTGCCGCCTCCTCCGCCACAACCCGCGAGTAGGGCCGTCAGTGCGATTGCCAAGGCAGCGAAGTTTTTCAAAAGTTGCTCATCCCACGCCATGTTAACCGATGGCTTAGAAAAAGCGGGTGCTTTTCTGGGACGGATGGGCAAACTAGTCGGCTTTGGCGACGACTGCGTTCATGAAGAGCATCTGCGAACCTCGCTTGATGCGAACGACGATCTTCTTCCCGACTTCCTGATCGAGCATGACTCGGGCAAAGTCGACCTGGTTTCGGATCACAACGCCGGCAATGTCGACGATGATGTCGCCGAAGCGAACGCCCGCCTGTGCAGCCGGAGAATTCGGGACGACCTTTTGGACCTGAGCACCGCCGCCAATCGCATCGTTGCACATGACTCCAAGGCTCGGATATTGCACCTCATGCGACTCCGATTTAAAGCCATCGAGCACGCGACGGGTGAGCTGGGCACCGGTTGTGTAGGCAACGGTTAAGCCAGATGGGCCGATCGGCCGCGTGTTGAAGATCGTTCTCGGGTCGGTGAGGTTCGTCCCTACTCCGGAAGTGCCCACCGCCTGGGGTCCGCCGAGCGTGGCGTTCAGAGCACCCAGGAACTCGCCATTCTCGCAAAAGACTAACGCAGTGCCCACTTCGGCGGCCGGGGCCTCGAAGCGGAACTCGGAAAGCGGCACCATGCGGTTGGATGGCTTGACCACGCCGAAACGTTGGCTGGACACATGCTCGGCCCGGATTGGACCTGATGGCAGGACAGCTAGGAGGGCACCGCCGGGGCGCTCGTTTACCATAGGCGGAAGAAACGCCTGAACGCTGCCCGCATCCCAGTCTGCGACTTGCAGCAGAACGAGCTGCGTGAGGGAGTCTTGGCCCTTTACGGTCATCTGAACGGTTCGGCCGTCGGACATCCGCCCCTGAACCATATCTGCGAGGACCGCGTTTCGATGCGCGACGAAGAGTCCGGACGTGTCGATGAGTGCGGCTGCGCCGGTGGGGCGACCGTTTTGGAGCACCGTGACGATGCGCGGCTCCATTCGCTTCCAGACCTGTTGCTCCTGCGCGTTCAGGCGATTGACTTGATCGCCTGCCGCACCTGTGAGAACCAGTCCCGCACTAACCGCCGATAAGAACATTGCTTGCTGTACCTACTTCGGTCGCCCGGTATGCGCCCGTGGATTCGTCTCGATTGTCTTCGATGATCACGATCGAGTTTGAAGATTCCGTAGCTTGCGATGGTGGGTCCATCTCTACAGTGGGCACCGATGAAGTGATCTTGGAATCCCGATCGTTGTTCACCCACAGATGGTATTCGGGTCGAGGTGTGCCGAAATCGACCAACTCTACTTCCGCCATCTCGTCTCTCCGGCGAAGGCGTCTGTCTTGCGTGAACTGCCTGGGAGCATCATTGGTTGCTACGACGGTGTTCTTGATCGGAGCATGCTTCTTTGTGGTCGAACCAATCTTGTTGAAGCTCTTTGGCGGATTGATCACGACTCGCTCGGTCGGAATGTCTTTCTCGCCGACGGCCACCACAGGATCTCCACCTGTACCACGTGGGTTGAACATCATGACGCCGGCTGCGAGCAGAAAAGCGGTAGCGGGCATCCATAGCCAGCCGAGGGGGCTTGCCTTCTCGGGTTGCGGCTTGAGGCCCTGCATGAGGATGGCGTTTCGCAGGCGATCCTTGGAGAGCTGATCCTCTGGGATATCCATGAGGTCACCCATTCCGCCCTTCATCGAGCGATAGGTTGCCAGCACCTGGAGCGCCTCAGGGTTCTTTGCCACCTGTGCCTCGATGCGTGCAGCTTCTTCAGGAGAAAGTTCTCCATATGCAAGCTGTGCCAACTTCTCGTCAAATTTGCCGTTCATTTCATTTCCTCGCCCAGCAAGGGCGCAATTCGATCTCTAAGTGCTCGGCGGGCTCGCAGCACTCTCAGTTTGGCTCCACCGACGGTGCATCCGAGTATAGATGCAATATCGGGATATTCCCGCTCTTCGATATCCCTCAAGATAATGACTGTTCGATGATGGATCGGGAGCGCGTTGAGGGCCTTTCGGAGGGCTCCTTTTCGACGCTCTGCTTCCAAATTCGCCACCGGGTCTTCCGTCGTTCCCGTCGTCATCCAATCCAGGGCACCGGCTGCTTCCTGCTGCTCCAACGCGTTTCGCCGGTGCGACATCCGAGCCTGGTCGGTGCAGAGGTTCGTCACGATCCTTAGCAGCCAGGTCGTAAATTTGGCTTCGTCGCGGTAGCGATGCAGGTTCTGATACGCCCTTACGAACGCTTCCTGCACGATGTCCTCGGCGTCGTCGCGCTTGCCTGCCATCTGGTAGGCAAATCGATAAACGAGAAGGCGGTGCCGCTCGAACAACTGTTCGAACGCATCGTAATCTCCCTCCCGCGCTCGGCGCACAAGTGCGACGTCGGAGTCTAATTCCATGCGTCCACTAACAGACGCATCAAACCTCATGACAGTGCTTTCTACCACGTAAGCCATTCCACTGTTCCTTTCCGAAGATTGGACGGATGAAAATGAGTGGCGTTACGGGTTGAACCGGGACCTTCCGGGTCCCGGAGATCATAGGGTTCCGCGGAGAGCCTGCTCTCTTTCGATCGCTTCGAACAGGGCCTTAAAGTTGCCCTTGCCAAAGCTCTTGGCGCCCTTGCGGTGAATGATTTCGTAGAACAGAGTCGGACGGTCCGTGGTGGGCTTGCTGAAGATTTGAAGCAGATACCCCTCATCGTCTCGGTCGACGAGGATGCCCAAAGCCGCGAGTTCTTCGATGTTTTCCTCGATCTCGCCCACGCGAGACGGAAGCATGTCGTAATAAGTCTTCGGCACTTTCAGGAATTCGAGGCCGCGAGCTTGCAGTCTCGAAACCGTATGGATGATGTCGTCGGTTCTCAACGCGACGTGCTGCACTCCAGGGCCGCCGTGGAACTCCAGATACTCGTCGATCTGGCTCTTCTTCTTGCCTTCCGCCGGCTCGTTGATCGGGAATTTGACACGGCCATTGCCGCTTGCCATCACCTTCGACATGAGCGCCGTGAAATCGGTAGAGATGTCGTTGTCGTCGAATGAGATCAGGTTGCTGAAGCCAAGCACGTCTTCGTACCACTTGACCCAGTAGTTCATCTTCCCAAGCTCGACATTGCCCACGCAGTGGTCCACTTCCATAATGCCGATCGGGTCGCCGGGCTGGTTCTCGGCTCGGAATTCGGGCAGAAAATTGCCCCGATAGTTGTCGCGGTTGATCAGCGAGTGGATGCAGTCGCCATACAACTTGATCCCCGCGATGCGAATGCTGCCGTGGTCATCCTCGATCGTCATCGGCTCATAGGCAGACTCAGCACCTCTTGAAGTGGCCGCTTTGTAGGACCAATCCACATCGTCTACTTCGAAGCAGATGTCCTGCACGAAGTCTCCATGGAAGCTGATCTTCTCCGCCATCGGATGGCCGGGGCGCATGGGAGCGCTCATCACGAGCCGCACGTCGTTCTGCTCCAGCACGTAGTCGCACTGGTTCTTACTCCCCGTCTCAAGGCCGCGGAAGCCGGTGATGCTGAAGCCGAACGTGTGCTGGTAGTAGTAGGCGGATTGTCGAGCGTTGTTTACGTAGTGCCTGATGTGGTCGATGCGTCGAATGGGGAATGTGTCTTGCGCCATTGAAAAACCTCGATATTGATTAGATTATGGCAGGGGCGACGGCTTCGGAGCCCGTCAGAGGCGCTTGCAATCTGTGGCGGGCCGTGCCATAATTCAAGACCGTTCGCGGGTGTAGCTCAGTGGTTAGAGCGCCGGCCTGTCACGCCGGAGGCCGCGGGTTCAAGTCCCGTCATCCGCGCCACGAACGAACACATGCCGCGATAGCTCAGTTGGTAGAGCATAGCACTGAAAATG
>JBGGMI010000104.1:0-11062 GCA_041288075.1 Fimbriimonas sp. | reverse complement strand
TTTCGCTTAGACCTGTCGAATAAGGCTGCTTCTTGTCTGTCATCAGAGCGACCTTGCGTAGACCGAGGTCGTTGTAGGCGAAGTAGGCCATGACGGGCCCTTGGAAGTCGTCCGTGTAGCAAACGCGGAAGACGTTGTTGGACCCCTTCTCAGTGATGTCCGTGCGAGTCGCGCCGATCGCTACGATAGGAATGCCTTTCTCGGTGCAGGAGCTGGCCATCTGAGCGGTAATTCCGCTAGCGACCTCGCCTAGAATGGCAACCGATCCTTCGGCGATCAGCTTATCGGTCGCGCTCTTGCCCTGCTCAGGCTTGGAGGCGCTGTCACCCTTGTGCAGCTCGACCATCTTGCCGTCGGCGCCGCCGGCCTTGTTGAACTCTTCGACGGCGAGCTCGGCACCACGAACGGAGTCGATGCCCCAGGGTCTCAGCTCTCCGTTCTCACTGGCAACGAGACCGATGATGATCTTGTCGCCCGTTACCTTGTTCCCCTCACCCTTCATGGCTGGACGTGCGATCTTGACGTCAGGACCGCCGTCTGGGGCAGGTGTAGTGCCAGTTGAGCTAGCTGTGGTTCCGGCTTCGGTCGTGCCGCCTGCCTTGTCACATCCGATGAGCGTCATCAAAAGCGCGAGTGCGCTGACGCTAAGTAGAAAACGATTCCTCTTCATGATTTTTCCCGGTTCCGCTAATTAAGTGTAACAGCGAAATTGGCCTTCGCGGTCAGCGTAGTATATACACAATGCGAGCCTCATCGCGGCAGTCAATTTGCTAAGGAGATGAGGGAAGTAAACTCTCGCTCGCCCATGGCCCGCCCCAACTCAAGCGAACGTCTCCGCGCGGCCATAGACGCCTTTGACCGAGGCGATATTCGTGAAGCACGCTCCTCCATCGAGGCGGTCCTTAAAGCGGACAACGGTAACGCCGACGCATTTTCTCTCCAAGGCGTCATTCTCGCCCGAGCGGGCGAGCGTGAAGCCGCGACGGAAGCCTTTAGAAAGGCGCTTATGCTCGCGCCCACCGATCCAAAGAGCGCTTACAACCTGGCGGCTCATATCTACGCCATGGGCAACCTTCGGATGGCGCGCGACATCGTGGTCGAATCACTTAAGGACGATCCCATCTTCGCTCCCTCAAGGGCCCTTCTCGATCGCATCGACGCGAATGAAAGCGGGGAAGTCCAGTTCTTCCTCCCGCAGCTGAAGAGCGCGGAAACGGAGGCCATCGAAGCGGCTGAGCCGCACGTGCTGCCTTTCATGCGGGGAATGGAGCGGTCGTGGGCCACGATCGGCTGGATCTTTGTAGGAGTTGACCTGCTGGCGGCAATCGGAGTCCTCATCTACCGCCCGTTCGTCATCGTCGAAGTCGCAAGGGGCGAAAACAAGTCGCCGATGAGCTTCAAAACCGATCCGGGCTCTGTCGCCACCATCTTCTTGCTTGTCGTATCCGCCGTCTTCAGCATCGTCTGGATGCTCATCGATGTCATCGACAAGAAGATGCGGATCGTCTGGCTCGTGCCGGTCGTTTCCTGCTGCACCTGCGGAATGCACGGCCTGCCGCACGCTTTGTATATGCTGATGCGTCGTACTTGAGCATCTCGCGCGTATAAACCTAAAGCCATGCCTCTTTTGTCAACAATGTTCGCTCTGGCAGCCTTCCCCGCTCAGGCTGTTGAGGTGCCCTTCCGCATCGGCGAAACCGCCATTATCGTGGATGCCAAGGTCAACAACAAGCCCGTTTCTCTGATGTTCGATACCGGCTTCTCTGGCGCAGTCGTGCTGGACAACACCATCAACATAGGCAAACCGACCGGCTATATGACCCTCCGCGACTTCGTCCGAGAGATGCAGGCTCCGATCGTAAAGATCACGAGCCTTATGCTCGGGAACAAGAAGATCGAGTCGACCGGAATGACGGCTGTTCAAACTGAGCCGGCCAATTACTCGTTTTCGTTCAACACGCACTGCGACGGGATCATGGGCTTCGAAGTGATCAAGAACGAGATCACCGAGATCAACTTCGAGAAGAAGAAATTCATCTTTCACCCGAAGTCGGTTGACATTACGAAGCGAACTCCAGACAACAAGAAGACCTTCCTGGCAAAGCTCTTACTGATGGGCAATAACTCGATGGAGATGGAGGTCGAGCTCCCTAATGGCAAAACCCTCACCCTGGCGCTCGATACCGGCAACTCGTTTTACGCGACGACTCACAAGGACGTCTTGCAGCGAGTGGGCTTATGGACCGACAAGGAGCCCAAGTTCACGAGTCTCGTGGGCGTAGCCTCCGGCTCTGTTTCAAGCTTCAACATCCGGGTGCCTGCCGCCAAAATTTACGGCATTCCGGTTCAGAACAGCGTGTGGGACATCATCGATCTGCCTTCCAGCTCGGCTGAAGGCGATGGGACCGTCGGATTCGGTTTCCTCAAGCACTTCAACATCACCATCGACTACGACCGCCGTCGGGTCTGGTTCGAGAATTTCAGTGGAAAGGTCGTGGACGATCCTGTCGGGGAGACCGGCATCTCGGCTACCTACAGCGAGTCCTTCAAGGGTGTCGTCGTAGCCCGAGTCTCGCCAGACAGTCCGGCCGCTGTAGCAGGCATCAAGGAGCGGGACCTGATCCTTTCGATTGACGGTCGGGACGTCCACCTCGAAGGCTATCGTGAGATGCGGCAGATGCTCGAAGGGCCGGTTGGATCGAAGGTGAAGATCGCCATCCAACGAGGCGGGGCCCTCAAGCGGTTCGAGATCGAACGCAAAGAGCTCCTTAACGAACTAGGCTGAATCTGTCAAAAGCTCCGCAAGCTAACGCGCCTGTGAACTGCCAACATAGGTGCACCGGAATGCCGAACGTAGAAGAGAACTCAAGCCATGAGGTACGCCGCAGCTCTGCTCGCATTAACCTGCCTAGTGACCCTCTTCGCATTTGCGGGGAGGCCTGACGCAAAGGTGCGGTCGCCCCGCGCTGCTTCACTTAGCGTGCCTCCTCCGCTGCAAAGAGAATTCCGCGGCGTCTGGGTGGCAACCGTTGCAAACATCGACTGGCCCTCCAAGCCCGGCCTCTCCAGCGCCCAACAGCAAGCTGAGCTGGTGAAGATCTTTGACACCGCCGCTTCCCTCAACCTCAACGCGATCGTCTTCCAAGTCCGCCCCTCGGCCGACGCGCTCTACGAGTCTCGCTTTGAGCCCTGGTCCGAATATCTCACCGGTCGACAGGGACGTGCTCCCAGCCCGATGTGGGATCCACTCGCCTTTGCTGTGCAAGAAGCCCATAAACGGGGACTCGAGCTTCACTGCTGGTTCAATCCATACCGAGCGTTGCACCCAGCCCAGAAAGGTCCGGTAGCGGATCGCCACTTTGTCCGCACAAACCCAAAGGTGGTCAAAACCTATGGCAAGTTCCTGTGGATGGACCCGGGCGAGCCTGAGGTTCAACAGCGATCACTCGACGTGATGCTCGATGTCGTGAAGCGATACGATGTTGACGGGATTCACATCGACGACTACTTCTATCCTTACAAGGAAAAGGATTCCGCCGGCAACGAGATCCCATTCCCCGACCAAGCGAGCTGGCAACGCTACGTCGCCTCCGGCGGCAAGATGAAGCGGGACGACTGGCGGCGACATAACGTCGACACGTTCATCGAGAAACTGTACAAGGAGATCAAGAAGGAAAGAGCCTGGGTTAAGTTCGGAATCAGCCCCTTTGGTATCTATCGCCCAGGCTATCCCGAGAGCATTAAAGCAGGAGTCGACCAATACGCCGACCTCTACGCCGATGCCCTGAAGTGGTACCGCGAAGGCTGGGTGGACTACTACACCCCTCAACTCTACTGGCCAATCAAGCAGACTGCGCAGAGCTATCCGGTTCTGCTCGACTGGTGGATGGATCAGAACGTCAAGGGCCGTCACCTGTGGCCCGGCAACTTCACCTCTAAGGTGAATCCTTCCGACGGCAATTGGCCAGCTCAAGAGCTAACGGATCAGATTTCAATAACGAGAAAGAGAGGGGCCGGTGGAAACGTGCACTTCAGCATGAAGGCGTTCTCTAGCAACTACGGCGGCATCTCCGACGAGCTGCGCGGCGGTGTCTACGCCGGCAAAGCACTCGTCCCCGCATCCCCGTGGCTCGACAACAAGAAGCCCAACGCTCCGAAGTTGGAGGCAAAGCAGGACGGCGACCGCACATGGTCGGTGAACTGGTCTCCGAATCAAGACGAGGACATCCGCTTCTTCGTGATAACGCCACAAGTCGCCGGCAAATGGATGAAACCGACGATTACCTCCGCGCGCGAGATGACGATTCGAAGCGATGCCGGAGCCCCGCCTCAGCTCATTGCGGTCTCCGCGATCGATCGCGTCGGAAATGAAAGCGCTGTATCCGTGGTAGCGTTGAAGTAATGCCGCTCAAGGTTGCGAAGGTAAAGGTCAAGGGAGTGGGCCGCATGGGCCGCACCCTTCGCAGCCTTCTGTACATGGCGCTGCTCGGGGCCGTGTTGTTCATTCTGAACCTGTTCATGAACGGCCGCGATGTTGCTGCGGCAATCGGACCTGAGGGTGAGACACAGCGTCACTTTTTTCTAATTGCTGCCGAACGTCCAGACATGCTCATTTTCTTCAAGAGCCTGAAGCCTGAGCAGCGGCTGCAAATGGCACAAAACGTTGGACGTTACAGCGATCCACAACTCGCAAAACTTATCGTAAAGCTGCTCGAAACTTTCGATACGGCGGCGAGAGCGGCTCTCACTCAATCGTTAACCGCCCTGGCAAAGAAGCAACCTGCTGCGGTCGCCGAACGGCTTGAGGTAGGTGGCAGCTTCCAGCAGCTCGCCATGCGGAGTGCCCTCAAAGGAGCCGGCCCCGAAGCACTCCCGCTTGTCGCGGAACGGCTGACGAATGCTGGAGCAAGACCCAATGCAGTTGCCTTTTTAGTCGAAGCCGGCCCTCCCGCTATACCTCCGCTGCTGCCAATGCTCGGGAACAAAGACAAGGATGTGCGGCTGGCGGCTGCCGACGCTTTAGGCAAGTTGCGCGCCAAGCAAGCGCTTTCGAAGCTGGTCGCACTCTACAATGGCTCGACCGGCGACGAGCAGTACGGCTACTTGGCCGCCATTGCCGGAGTAGGCGATCCCTCCAGTGAAACATTGCTCACCTCCGCCCTCAACGACGAAGCACTGCCGGCCCCACAACGAGCACAAGCTGCGTTAGGTTTGGGCCGAATCGGCTCAGAGTCCGCCATCGACCTCCTGTGGCGTTACGCCGCATCCGAGAACCACCAGATCGAGCAATCCAGTATCACCGCACTTCAGGTCGTAGGTGATCTTGTATGGAAGCCCGGAGAAGGCTCGCCGCTGCTCAGGATCGCAGTTGCAGAGGGAATAAAGACGCAACTTGCGGATAACGTGATCGCTCTCGGCCTGGGAAACCCGGCCACTCAAGTGGCTGCCGCCCGATCCGCAGCGAGACGACCGGCACTTGTTCGAACTTTAACAACGCACCTGGAACGCCTTCAGCCCGGAAGCGAAGGCGACGTAGCGGATGCCATTATCTCAGCCCTGGCAACAACTGCAGAAGGCCGCAAATCTCTTGCGGGCCTTAAAGCCGGGCCGCTGGCGGGACTGATCCAAAGACGCCTCCAATTGATGTCTTTGGAAACATAATCCGTTCGAGAGCCCCGCTGCTTGCCTCGGCCCGGGCCGCACGCCTTTCAAAACGCGACCTCTGCCTTTCAGCAGACGTAGACTATTCTCGTGACCCCTCTTCGCGTGGCAGTCCTTGGCGTCGGAAGTGTGCGTTTCATGCTCCCCGTAGTTGCCTCCCTTGCGACCTTTTTCGGCGAGCGGCAACTTGAGATCGCCTTCTTCGATGCGGACGAAGAGCGGCTCGACCTTGTCGACCGTTTTGCGCGCCTCGCCTTTGCCACCACCAAGGCACCGCACTCGCTCCGCTCCACCTACGATCCCTCCGAAGCACTGGAAGATGCCGATCTCGTCATCGTTCAAATGGGCGAGAACTGCGCTCGCAAGATGCTCGGCGTACGACGAGACCAACCGGACCCAACCGAAAGAGCTCTCCAGGAGCTGATGAGCAAAGTGCCGGCCGGAGCGCATGTGCTTAACCTGATCAACGATCCGCTACCAGTTAACTACTTCGCAATGGATTGGCCGCCTGAGCTCACCGAAGGTCAAAAGCGAGCGGTTCCGCACGAAATCCTGCGCTATCTGAACGGCGAAGACTACGTTTACAACGTCATCAAAGAGCACGCGGGCAGCCCACTCAAGGCTTGGCTTGAAGATCCCACATTTGCTGCACGCTCAAACCCTTGATTTCCGTATAAGCTAGTAAAAGCGCTCAGCTCTTATCTGCCCATGCAAATCATCAACTCACGCACCCTCGCGGCCTCCGCATTCGCGGCGCTCGCCGTTTTCGGGGCGGCTCAAAAGAAGCCGCTCGACCACTCGGTCTACGACTCGTGGAAGTCGGTTCAGGGCACCCAGCTCTCCGACGACGGCAAATGGATCCTCTACCGCATCGCTCCGCAAGAGGGAGATGCCGTGGCGGAGATCAAGTCAACGTCCGGCGACAAGAAATACACGATCGCCAGAGCTACGAACGTTCAGTTCACGCAGGATGCCAAGTACGTGGTCGCAACTGTGATCCCGACGTTCATCGAAACTCGCGACGCTCGACGGAAGAAGGCCAAGCCAGAGGACATGCCCAAGAACTCCCTGGTGATCATGGACCTCGCCACGGGCACGCCCACGACGTTTGAAAAGGTCACGTCCTACATGATTGCGGAGGACGACGCGGGTTGGATCGTGTACAAGCCGGAGCCTCCGAAGTCGGTAACTCCTGCCGCAAAGCCCGAGGAGAAGAAGCCGGACGAGAAGAAGGAAGAGCCTAAGAAGGACGAAGTTAAGAAGAAGGCTGATCACAAAGCCGGCGACGCCATCATCCTCCGCAACCTCGCCACCGGCAAGGAAGAGCGAATCGAGGATGTGGTTACGTATCGCTTCAGCAAGGACGGCAAGGTGCTCGTCTACACGCTGTCGACCAAAGACGGAGCCGGCGACGGAATCGTCTGGTATGACCTGCCCAGCGGAAACAAAACCGTGGTGGTCAAGCAGATGGGCCGCTACCCCCGCGTCACCCTCGATGAGAACGCCACCAAGCTCGCGTTCCTCACCGACAAAGACGACTATGCCGCCAAGAAGCCGAGCCAGAGCATCTGTCTCTACACGGCTGGAAAGAGCCAACTGCTGGCCAAGGAAGGAACACCAGGCATCCCGTCGGGCTACTGGATAGGCGACAGCACGCAGCTCACCTTCTCCGAAAGCGGTAAGCGACTCATTTTCTCCACCCAACCCAAGCCGGCTGAAGAGAAGAAGGACGACATCCCCGACGAGGAGAAGGCCAGTCTCGACGTGTGGAACTGGCAGGATCCTGTCCTGCAGCCGCAGCAGCTCCTGCAGGTCGCTCAGGATCGCAGCCGCTCCTACACCGCCATCGTTAATCTCGACAACAACAAAGTCGTTCAACTCGCCACCCAAACGATGCCAAGCGTATCGCTCGGCACCAAGAGCGACGCTCCGTTCGGCCTCGGCAGCAGTGGCCTGGATTACCGGCTCGAATCGAGCTGGAATATGGGCTACACCGACTACTACCTCGTAGACCTGAGCACGGGCGCTGCCAAGAAGGTGCTCAGCAAGTTCGATGGGTTCGCCAGCATCTCGCCCGCCGGCAAGTACGTGTACGCCTACGACCAGGCGGCACGCAAGGGCGTCGTGATCGATCCCAAGACGGGCGCTCAGATTGAGATCACGAAGGACATTCCGTTCCCGATCTACGACGAGCTGACTGACGACTTTACGAACCCGGGTTCCTACGGTTCCGCCGGCTGGACGAAGAACGACGAGCGCATCCTGCTCTACGACAACTTCGACATCTGGTCCGTCGACCCAACTGCCAAGACGAAGCCGGTCAACGTCACCAACGGCTTCGGACGATCGCTCAACACCCACCTTCGCTACGTAAACACTGATCCCGAGCAGATTGCTGTCGATCCGTCGAAGCCCATGCTCCTCAGCGCCGTGCACGAAACCACGAAGGCGGACGGCTTCTTCTGGGATACCTTCGCACCCGGCGGTGTGCCAACGAAGATCATCATGGAGGACAAGATTTTCTCCAACCCGACCAAGGCCAAGAACGCCAACGTGATCACGTATACGCGTTCCGACTTCGTCGAGTATCCAGACGTCTGGCTTGCCGATAACCTCAACTTCCAGGGCGCACGCAAGGTCAGCGAGGCAAACCCTCAGCAGAAGGATTACATCTGGGGCAAGTCCGAGCTGATCTCGTACACCAGCAATGACGGCGTTCCTCTCCAGGGAATCCTGATTCGGCCGGAGAACTTCGACTACTCGAAGAAGTATCCGATGATCGTCTACTTCTACGAGAGAAGCTCCGACACACTACACGGCTACCGCTCCCCGGCGCCGTCTGCCTCGGTCATCAATCCGACAATGGCGGCCAGCAACGGCTACCTGGTCCTCATTCCCGACATCGTCTACAAACCCGGCTACCCGGGTGAGAGTGCGATGCACAGCGTGCTTCCTGCGGTTCAGGAAGTCGTCCGCAGGGGCTACGTCGATCCCAAGAAGATTGGACTGGATGGCCAAAGCTGGGGTGGCTACCAGATCGCCTACATGGTCACGGAGACCGATATGTTTGCCTGCGGCTTTGCCGGCGCTCCCGTCACCGATATGTTCGCGGCATACGGAGGCATCCGATGGGGAAGTGGTCTCGTGCGGCAATTCCAATACGAGAAGACGCAGAGCCGTATCGGCGGCACGATCTGGGAAACGCCGCTCCGCTTCCTGGAGAACTCCCCACAGTTCTTCCTCGACAAGGTCAAGACCCCGCTCTTGATCATGGCGAACGATAAGGACGGTGCCGTGCCATGGTACCAAGGCATCGAGCTCTTCACGGGCCTCCGGCGCCTCCAGAAGCCTGCCTGGCTCCTCGTCTACAACAACGAAGATCACAACCTCGTGGAGCGCAAGAACCGGAAGGATCTCAGCATCCGCAAGCATCAGTTCTTCGACCACTACCTCAAAGGAGCTCCGATGCCCGATTGGATGGCAAAGGGAGTCCCTGCGACCGAGAAGGGTAAGAACTACGGCCTCGAAATTCCGAAACAGTAGCGATCGCAAATCCCTTCACACGTTTGTGTGGAGGGGTTTTGAGCACAAGGGGATTCTAGGGGCCTATCTACCTCTTGAATTCAGCCTGCGTAGCCGCGAGGGACCTTGCTAACGGGGCACCTCTGATGGTAAACTCCGCTCTTGTCACAACCCCCTTCCGTGCGCGGCAGGGAAGCTGTGTTCAGGCGCTGGCTGCCCAAGCCGCAAGAAGAGAAATAAACAATGGCAAGAGCTAAATTCGAAAGAAAGAAGCCGCACGTCAACATCGGCACGATTGGCCACGTTGACCACGGCAAAACGTCGCTGACGGCTGCGATTACGGGCACGCTCGCCCTAAAGGGTCTGTCGAAGAAGGTTTCCTATCAGGAGATCGACTCCGCTCCCGAAGAGAAGGCCCGAGGCATCACGATCAACATCTCGCACCAGGAGTACGAGACAGACGCGCGGCACTACGCTCACGTCGACTGCCCCGGCCACGCCGACTTTATCAAGAACATGATCACCGGCGCTGCCCAGATGGACGGCGCGATCCTGGTCGTGGCTGCGAACGACGGCCCAATGGCCCAGACGAAGGAGCACATCCTGCTCGCCCGTCAGGTTGGCGTGCCTTACATCGTCGTTTACATGAACAAGGTCGACCTTGTGGACGATCCTGAGCTCATCGAGCTCGTCGAGATGGAAATCACCGACACGCTCGAGAAGTACGGCTTCAAGGGTTGCCCCATCATCAAGGGTTCGGCAGTGCAGGCACTGTCCGCTCTCGAAAAGGGCGCAACGATCGAAGATCCTGCTCTCGCATCGATCCTCGAGCTCATGGCCGCTGTCGACAGCTTCATCCCAACTCCTGAGCGCGACAAGGACAAGCCATTCCTCATGGCTGTCGAAGACGTGTTTACGATCACGGGACGCGGCACCGTTTCGACCGGTCGTGTGGAGCGCGGACAACTCAAGTCGATGGAAGAAGTGGAGATCGTTGGTCTCCGCGAAGCTCCTCGCAAGACGGTCTGCACCGGAATCGAAATGTTCCGCAAGACCCTCGACTACTGCGAAGCCGGTGACAACGTCGGTCTCCTCCTTCGAGGCGTGGACCGAGACAGCATCGAGCGCGGAATGGTCGTGTGTAAGCCTGGTTCCATCAAGCCGCACACCAAGTTCAAGGCAGAGACCTACGTTCTGTCGAAGGATGAAGGCGGTCGCCACACCCCGTTCGTTACGGGTTACCGACCTCAGTTCTTCTTCCGCACAACGGACGTGACCGGTACGCTCAACCTGCCAGATGGCGTTGAGATGGTTATGCCGGGCGACAACATCACGATGACCATCGAGCTGATCCAGCCGATCGCTATGGAGCAGGGCTCCAAGTTCGCTATCCGTGAGGGTGGCCGAACCGTCGGCGCCGGCACGATCACCGAGATTCTCGCCTAAGTCGTTTCGACACAGGAAAGCCCTCAGACATTTGTCTGGGGGCTTTTTGTATTCTAAGGTCATGGTCGAGCGTTATCTGCTCCAAGACGTGGAGACATGGTCGCAGCAAAACCCCGAGACCACTGCCATTCCCAGTCGGGAGATGCGGGAGCGGTTAGTTCGTGGCGACCTGGTGAAGCTGCACTTCCTTGTGCCAAGCAATCGCGAGCTGGCAGAACGGATGTGGGTAGAAGTTCAAGAACTGACTGACACTGGATACATCGGCCGCTTGGACAACGATCCGCTGAGATATTTTGTTGGTGTGCTTCTTGGGAATGAAATAGTCGCATTTGAGCCTAAGCACGTGGCTTCGATCTGGATCGAACCTCATCACGATTGGGAGAAACGAATGTTGGGAGCCGCCCACTCGTTTACTGATCTCGGATGACTAGCA
>JBGGMI010000103.1:0-12455 GCA_041288075.1 Fimbriimonas sp. | reverse complement strand
TCCTGGGCGCGAACCGGGCTGGGATCGAGGCTTACTGGGTTCGTAAGATGGAGGGCCGGGAGTTCGGTCCTACCGCCATCAACCGCAAAATCGAGCGATTCTTTACCGGGTTCATCTACAAAGCGCTCGCCGCTCCACTCGACGAGCAGCCGGACCTCAACGAGGACAAAAAGCCGATCGAAGATCGAGCCCTTTTCCATCAGATCTTCAAGTTTGTGCTTGTCGGTGGCACGTCATTCGTGATCGACTACATGATCCGCATGACCCTCATGTTCGCGATCCCCTGGAACGGCTCCTCACTCAGCGCCGTCGCGGGAGCCTATCTGCGGTCCAACGCCCCGGTCCTTTTCGGCAATGCGCCGGACGATCCATCCGCGTTCTTCCCCGTAGCTGCAACGATCGCGGCGGCTTTTGCCATCGTTAACTCCTTCATCTGGAACCGACTTTGGACCTTCGGCATCACCGGCAAGAACGAGCGCCTAAGACAGTTCAGGCGCTTCCTGTTCGTGTCTCTGATCGGGCTTGGACTCAACGTAGCGATCAGTACGCAATTGCACAGCATCCTGCCGTTCGACGAAAAGTGGAAGGTGCGTGTCGCGACGATTCTCGCGGCGTTGATCGTTGCGGTGTGGAACTTCACTGGCCAGCGCATGTACGCGTTCCGGAGCAAGCACCCGAGCAATGACTGAGGTCTACGAGTGGCGAGACGCCCCAGTTGCCGACTTTGCGGTCATCGGAGATCCCATCGGCCATTCCCTTTCGCCTGCGATGCACCAGGCCGCATATCGCGAGCTCGGAGTTCCCTACCGCTATGTCGCTATCCATGTTCCTCCTGGAGGGGTAGCGGCAGCACTCGATCACCTTAAGGCTCTTGGCTATCGAGGCGTAAACGCAACCGTGCCCCACAAGCAAGAGGTGATTGATTGGTGCGAGGAAGTGGAGCCGTTTGCACGACGAGTCGGTGCGGCGAACACCATCAGCCTGGACGTTCCCGCGACACGATGTATCAACACGGATGCACCAGGCTTCATGGAAACCCTGCCAGCCTTGCCAGAAACGGTCCTGCTGCTCGGAGCGGGTGGATCAGCGAGATCGTTAGCGGCTGCATTGAGCGACTGCGGGTGTCGCTTGAGAATCTACAATCGAACGAGAGCCAGGGCGGAAGAGATGGTAAATGCGCTTGGACTTCAGGCCGAACTACTCGATCGACCCGATCTAGAGGGAGCAGATCTGGTGCTCAACACAACCTCCAGCTCACTATCGGGAGAAAGCCTCGCGCTGGATTGGAATACAGCCAAGCCAGGTGCCCTCGCCTATGACCTCGTCTACGGAAACACCCCGTTCCTTGAAGAAGCAGAAAAGGCTGGCCTGCGCACCCTAGACGGGTTACCGTTGCTGGTTGCTCAGGGAGCGCTTTCGCTGGAATGGTGGCTCCGAATCCGGGCACCTCGTGCAGCGATGATGGAGGCGCTTCGATGCGCCTCCTAGATCCTACGGCGGAAAACATCATGCTGGCCGCAACTGCCTTGCGTGCCGGCAAGCTCGTGGGAATGCCTACAGAGACGGTGTACGGCATCGCGGCGGTCGCAACCAACCAGGAAGCTATATGGAAGGTGTTCGAGCTCAAGGGACGCCCAGCCGACAACCCGCTGATCGTCCACGTAGCTTCCAGAGACCAGGTAGCCGAAGTCGCCTCCACGTTTCCCGCAGACGCCCAAAAGCTCGCTGACGCCTTCTGGCCCGGCCCCCTCACGCTGGTGCTCCCCAAGACGTCCGCCGTCCCGGATTCAGTCACCGCCGGCCTCCAAACCGTAGCCGTAAGAATGCCCGCCCACGTAACCGCTCTCGCCTTAATAGAGACGACTGGCGCCCCCCTTGCCGCGCCCAGCGCCAATCGGTTTATGTCGCTCTCCCCCACCCGGCCCGAGCACATCAGCGACGACATCGCTGCGGGACTGGCCCACATACTCGATGGCGGCCCATGTGAGGTGGGAATCGAGTCGACGGTAGTGGATTGCACCGACGGGCTTCGCGTGCTGAGGCCCGGAGGCATTGCCCGCGAGATGATTTCACATGCTGTTGGAGCAAGAGTTCGCATGCAGGAAGTGCAAGGTAAATCGCCAGGCCAATACAGGAGACACTACGCTCCAAGGACGCCTGTCGTGCTCGTCAAACGCCTTTGTAGCGAAGACGCCGGGCTGACCTTTGATTATTCGAGCGTTTCCAGTCAGCAGATTGCGATGCCAAGAACACCGGTGGCCTATGCAGCCAAGCTCTATTCAGCCCTCGCGCACTTGGATGGCTTGTTGCTTGAGCGAATATGCGTTGAGGAGCCTCCCCGCAATACAGATTGGGAGGCCGTGTGGGACCGCCTTAGAAAGGCCGCGTCGCCTCAATAGGGCCCCCTACTTCGATTCCGCTCGATAGGCTTCGAGCTCTTCCCGCGCCTGTTTCCCAAGTAGTTCGAGCTCCTTCGTCCATTCGCCCCGAAACGGACGCATCGCATCCGCGATGGCCTCCGCAACCGCCAGGTCTCTGAACCACTTATGATTGGCTGGCACGAGTCTCCACGGCGCCAGTGCGGTAGAGCACTTAGAAAGGGCGACCTCGTAAGCTTTGATGTACTCATCCCAGAACTCTCGCTCTTTCCAGTCGTTCAGCGAAAGTTTCCAGGCTTTGATCGGATCGGCTTCCCTCGCAAGTAGCCTTTCTTCCTGCTCGACCTTGCTGATGTGCAGGAAAAACTTCAGAATGATCGTGTTGTTGCTGGCGGCTAGCGTTTCGAATTCGTTAATGACGTCGTATCGTTTCTTCCAGATTTTCTCAGGCAAGAGATTGTGAACCCGGACGACCAGAACGTCTTCGTAGTGGGAGCGATTGAAGATGGCGATGCCTCCCTTGCCCGGTAGATGTGGATGGACGCGCCAGAGGAAGTCGTGGGAGGCCTCTTCTTCGGTGGGCACTTTGAACGAAGTCGTCCGACAGGTCTGAGCATGCAGATAGCTCAGAACCCTGTTGATGGCTCCGTCCTTTCCACCGGTATCGGGACCCTGAAAGACGAGGAGCAGCGAGTGCTTGCGCGCCGCGAACATCAGCTCCTGAAGCTCTTCTATCTCTTTGGCCAACTCAGCGGTCTTCAGCCGCCCCGTTTCTTTGTCCATCCCGCCACGCTCATCGGGATCGTGATCTTTGAGTTTGACTTTTTGTCCAGGCTTAATAGCGGCTGTGTAGGGCACGATGCATTGTAACTCCAGACAGCCTGGCTACTTGCTTGCGACCTTATCGCCCGAGCTGCCCTTGAGAAAGGCAACGAACTCCTCGGAGCTGCGGGTCGAGCTTTCGAACTTGCGAATGACTTTGCCTCCAGGATCGACGATCACGTAAACCGGAAGCGTCACTGTCCCCGTCAACCTCTTCTGCAGCGCCTGGTTTGCGCGGTCAGAAGGGGTTGTGCGGTCCGTGAAGAGCTCCACGGCGACGTAATTACCCAGCTGGCTCGAAACATCCTCCCGTGGGAACATGTTGGCTTCCATCCAGCGGCAGTTTGTGCAGGTAACGCCCGTGAAGTTGATGAACATCGGCTTGCCGGTTGTTCGCGCGATCTGCTGGCCCTTGGCATAATCCTCGATCCATCCCGAGTGGCTGGGCGGCAGGAACGCTTCCATTTCGCCAAGCGATTTACCGGGTCCGACGCCTCGAACGAGCAGGACGACTGCCAATGCGGTGAGGGCCGTGACGACCATCCGACCCCTGCCAAACTTCTTGGGCATTTGCACGTGCGGGAGCTTGAGCAGGCCAACAAGAAAAGCTAGCGTGGCCAGTCCGATCAAGATCCAGACAAACAGGAAACGGTCCCTTGGCAAGATCCCCGTATTCCAAACAAGGTCGGCGTTGCTGAAAAACTTCACCGCGGCAGCAATCTCGAGGAAGCCCATGTAACCCTTCACCGCATCGAGCCAGGCGCCGGACTTCGGGAGGCCAGCCAAAAACTGCGGGAACAGCGCGAGGAAGAAAAAGGGCAGCGAGAATGCGGTGCCGAAGGCGAGCATTCCAAAAAGCGGATAGACCCACTCGCCCTGTGATGCACTCACGAGAATGGTGCCAACGAACGGCACCGTGCAGGTGAACGAGGTGATCGTGAATGTAAGTCCCATCAAGATCGGGGCGAGCAGGCCCGCCTTACCGTGGGGGTTGAATTTGTTTGCCAGGCCGCTTGGGACGTTGATCTGGTAGAAGCCAAAAAGGTTGAACGCCAGCACCACAAACAGGATGCCGATCGCGATATTGACCCACGGGTTTGTGGCAAAAAGTTGGATGCTACTGGCTCCGAAGAGAAGCGTCACCACAAGCCCGAAACCCGCAAAAGCGCCGATAATGCCGAGGCAGAAGGCGAGTGCCTGAACGATGCCTGATCGCGATCCGGCAGTTTCTCGACGCTTCGCGAAGAAGCTCACCGTGATGGGGACCATCGGGAATACGCACGGCGTGAGAAGCGCGAGAAGCCCCGCACCGAATGCGAAGAGCATGAAGGGCAGGAGGCCCTGCGCCTTAGCCGCGGCCAGCCGGTCTGCGTCGCTTTGCATCGCGACATCCGTAGTGTCCGTGGGGGCGGCGGCGGTGGTGGCGCCGATTGTAACCGGCACGTCCAGCGGGGGGATGCAAGTTGTGGCGTTGCAGGCTTGGTAATGAACCTTCAGCACGTGTCCGTCGGTCGAAGGACCGAGTTGGACGGGCACTCGAAAGACGACAGAGTCTTCGAAATAATCCACGTCAGCGCTGAAATTAGAGTCGTACTTGTGAATCGGCTTCGGCTGCTCAATTTTGCCATCGATCTTGAGGGGCGCGACGGCGGTGATGGTGGTCGGGATGTTGCCGGCGGACGTTGGGGGCAAAGCGTAGAGGTGCCATCCCTTTTCGATCTTTGCTTCGAGGAGGACGATCCCCTTCTCCCCGGCTTTCGCTGGGCTCTCAAACTTGGCGGTCCACTTGATCTGATCTTGAGCGGATGCGAAGGCTGCGATCAGCAGAGAACTGAGCAGCAAAAAGAGCTTGAGGCCGCGAACCATCATCTTGGTTATACGCTTAACGAGCCCCGCTTCGCTTCAGTTCCTTGCAACAAAAGGCGAAGTAGAATGTCGCCTCCCAGCATTCCTGCCGCCTCACTGACGCGCCTCCCCCGAGTGCTTGCCGGAAAGCCCCCAATCCGGTCACAATAAACGCACCGAACGTTGCTGCTGCGTTCGCGCCATTGTCCATGCCGAACAAGCCCGTCGCCGGAATCATCCTTGCCGCTGGCAAGGGCACTCGGATGAAGTCCGATCTGCCTAAGTGCGCGCATCCGGTTTGTGGTTTGCCGATGGTGGAGCTGATAGCTCGGGCGATGAAAGAGGCCCGCGTGGAGCGGCCCATTGTTGTGATTGGGCATGGTGGGGAGCAGATTCAGAAGCTGCTTGGCGATGGGTACGACTATGTTTGGCAGCGGGAGCAGCATGGGACTGGGCATGCGGCGCAACTTGCCATGGAGTCGCTTCGGGACTTCGTGGGTTCAGTGCTGATCTCTGCTGGCGACACGCCACTTGTCGACTCGAGTGTTTTTCGTGAGCTGATTGCTTCGCACGAAGCTTCTTGTGCCACCGCTACCGTCGCTACGGCGATTATCGATGATGCGACTGGGTATGGCAGGATGGTTCGCGACGAAACTGGCAACGTGGCGCGGATCGTGGAGCACAAGGATGCTTCCCACGACGAGCAGAAGATTCGCGAGGTCAACGCGGCCATCTACTGCATCGATGCCCAAGCATTAAATGACCATCTGCCGAACCTGAAGAACACCAACTCTCAGGGCGAGTATTACTTGACCGACATCGTCGCCGCCATCTCTCAGGCGGGCCAAGGCGTGAACGGCTGCATCTTCGCCGACCACGCAATTCTGCTCGGCGTGAACGACCGATGGCAGCTCGCCAACGCAGATCGAGAACTAAGAAGAAGGATTCTTAAGCGTCACGCCCTAAACGGCGTTACACTTCTAGATATCGACACCATCGTGATTGGCCCGGATGTGCAGATCGGGCAGGACACCGTGCTTGAAGCGAGCACCTACCTGCTTGGGAAAACGACGGTCGGCAGGAACTGCCGCATCGGCCCCTGCACGCGGCTGCTCGATACGACGGTGGGCGACGATACGACGATGACCTTCAGCCACGCGGATGCCGCGGAGGTGGGAAGCAATGTCTGGGTTGGACCCTACGCGCACCTCAGGCCCAAGACGAGGATGGCGGACAACACGAAAGTCGGCAACTTCGTCGAGCTGAAGAACACCAGCCTGGGCAAAGGCGCGAAGGTTAACCACCTCAGCTACGTTGGAGACGCCAGTGTGGGCGAAGAAACCAACGTCGGCGCCGGCACGATCACGTGCAACTATGACGGTTTTACCAAGAGCCGCACCGACATCGGTGCGTACGCGTTTATCGGCTCCAATTCAACGCTCGTGGCTCCCCTGCGCATAGGGGACGGAGCGATGACGGCGGCCGGAAGCGTGATCAATAAAGATGTTCCGGCCGAAGCCGGAGCTTTTGGACGGGCAAGGCAGGAAAACAAACCGGAATGGGCAGCACAGTGGCGGAAACAGAAATCTACGAGCCGATCGAACAACGAAGCCTCTCAGGAATGAAGCTCTTTACGGGCAACGCGCACCCCGCGCTTGCCCAACGAGTAGCCGACTGCCTGGGGATTTCTCTCGGCAAAATGACGGCGACCAAGTTCGCGGACGGCGAAATTCGCGTGCTCGTGGACGAGAGTGCGCGTGGTAACGACGTCTTTATCCTACAGCCCACCTGCCGGCCCACCAACGACAACGCGATGGAGCTCTTCATCATGCTCGACGCGTTTCGTAGGGCATCCGCTCGCCGCATTACCGTGGTGGTTCCCTACTACGGCTATGCCCGCCAGGACAAGAAGATCAAGCCACGTGAGCCGATCACTGCGCGCTTGATCGCCAACTTCCTTGAGTCAACTGGTGCCGAGCGAATGGTTGCTGTCGACCTACATGCGGATCAAATTCAAGGCTTCTTCAACATCCCTGTCGACCATCTTTACGGCGGCCCTCTGCTGGGACGCTATTTCGTCGAGAGAGGCTTCCGTGAGGACAAGGACGTGGTCGTCGTCTCCCCAGACGTCGCCGGAGTAACCCGAGCCAAGGCCCTAGCCGAAATGCTCCGCTGCCCCTTCGTCGTCATCGCGAAAAGACGACCGGCACCCAACCAGGTGGAGGTGGTCGAAATCGTCGGCGACTTCGTCGGCAAGCGCTGCGTGATGATCGACGACATGATCGACACCGGTGGCTCGATCGCGTCGGGCGCTCAGGCTTTGATGGACAGAGGAGCCAGAGAGGTCATCGCTTGCTGCACGCACCCTGTCTTTAGCTACGATGCCAGGACGCGCCTGCAGGATTCGTGCCTGTCGGAAGTTGTGACGCTGGATACGATCCCGATCTTGGCTGGACCGGATTTTGAAAAGCTGAAGGTGCTGCCGGTAGCGCCCTTAATTGCCGACGCCATCCGCCGAATCCACCTGGATCAGTCGGTCAGCGAGCTGTTTCACGACTGGCGCTAGCGGCTGTTAGTCAAAGGGCGGAAGATTCGGGCCGTTCGCTACCTTCAAAACCATCCAGCCGACAATCGGAATGAGAACGGCCACGACCAAGGCCCAGAAGATGACGATCCATGAGCGTGCGTCGTCTTCATGCTGGCCCTTCATTGCAGCATTTTATCACTAAGGATAAATGGTTCTCCTCACACCAGGTCCGTGCATGACAAGCGAAGCCGTCCGGCAGGCGGCAGCGATGCCGGACATGAACCACCGCGAACCCGCATTTCAAGAAGTCTTCAATGAGGTCCGCTCCAGGCTCTCGAGCCTGTACCCAGGGACAGCTAACTGGACCGCTTGTCTGATAGGCGGAAGTGGGACAGCGGCCGTCGAGGCGATGATTTCCTCATGCGTAGGTGATGGCGAGGTTCTAGTCATCGCCAGCGGTTACTACAGCAGCCGGCTCGTCGTGCAGCTCAAGGCGCACAAGATTCCATACAAATTGCTAGCGTTCTCATGGCGTGATGCATGGAATTTCGAGTGGATTGAGGATGAGTTCGCCCGAGGTAAGTATGAGGCGGTCCTCTGCGTTCACGACGAGACCACGACCGGACGGTTGAACGACATCCAACGCTTGGGATCGTTGTGCCGCCAGCACGGGGCGAGATGCTTTGTGGACGCGATGAGTAGCTTTGGCGTGGAAGAGATCGATTTTTCCGTGGTCGACGCCGTCGCCTCTTCGAGCAACAAGTGCCTTCACGGGATTCCCGGCGTTAGCTTTGTGCTCGTTAAGGGCGAGTTAATCACCGAAATGAGCGCACGGCAATCACGATCCTTTTATCTCGACCTCGGCCAATACGCAGGAGCAATACCGCCGGTGACCCCACCCGTGCCCGTGATCGCTTCCCTCTTACAAGCGCTACGCGAGATGGAGTCTGTCGAGAAGCGGCGCGAATCCTACATCCATCTGTCATCTCTGATCCGCACAGAACTCGGAAAGGACGGCTTCGAGCCCGCCATCCCTTTAGAAGAGTCCACCATCACCCTAACCACCTACCGGGCCCCCAACGGAGACGCCGCCAACTGGATCAAACGCAACCGGGAAAGAGGCTTCCTCCTCTACGGCTGCAAAGGCGAACTCGAAAGGGAATTCTTCCAGGTCGCAAACATGGGCGAGCTCACGGAAGCGGACATCCGCAACTGGCTGAGGGTCGTAGATGGTCTGATGTCCGGCTAAGCCGCCTTAAGACTCCGCTTCGTCGTTCATCATCCCTACTCCCTTAGAGAGGGGAGTGAGGAGTTATCATTGCTCGTAACCCTCCACACCTGTTCCCTAATCTGTCCTCTCTTAGAGAGGGAAGAGAGGAGGAATCATTCTTCCATCCTGTGGTAATTCCTCCCCTCACCTATGGGCGGGGTATTTGGTCGGATGAACCAAACCTCCTCATTCCATTCTTTGAGAGACACAAACTGGTTCGTTCCCAAATACCACTTAGAGAGGGGAGTGGGGAGTTATTTCAACTTCTGCTCTCAGTGATAACTCCCCAGACCAGTGGGCGGGGGTCTTGGCGTGAGTTACGGGCTTTCGTCGACTTTGTTTCTGAAAAGTGGTTGACGAAATTGTTTTTTGAGAGCTACTTATATGAGGGCAAGCGCTACGCTTCGGCCATGAACGGATAGCGGTAATCCGTCGGCGGGTTGTAGGTCTCTTTGATCGTGCGGGCACTCAGCCACCGATAAAGGTTCAACGCCGAACCCGCCTTGTCGTTGGTACCGCTCGCCCGAGCTCCACCAAACGGCTGCTGCCCAACCACCGCACCCGTCGGCTTGTCGTTGATGTAGAAATTCCCGGCGGCGTTCCGAAGCTTGTTCGTCGCCAGCTCCACCATCGCACGATCCTGCGAGAAGATGGCTCCAGTCAAGGCGTACGGCGAGGTCTTGTCGACGATATCCAGCGTCTCCTCAAAGCGATCGGCATCGTACACATGCATCGTCAGCACCGGCCCGAACAGCTCTTCGCACATCGTGGTGTATCCAGCATCCTTCGTCTCGATCACCGTCGGCTCGATGAAGTAGCCCACGGACTTGTCGTACGACCCACCAACGAGGATGTCCTGCTTGTCGTTCTTCGCCCGATCGATATAGCCCGCAAGCGAATCGAAGCTCTTCTCGTCGATGACCGCGTTGACGAAGTTCGAGAAGTCCTCGACGGATCCCATCTTGAACGACTTGACTCCCGCAACCAGCTTCTCCCGAACCTCGTCGGCCATGTTGCTGGGGATGTAGCAGCGGGAGGCGGCGGAGCATTTCTGCCCCTGATACTCGAAGGCGCCTCGCAGCAAGCCGGTCACGACCGCATCGATATCCGCGCTACGATGTGCGACCACGAAGTCCTTGCCGCCCGTCTCCCCCACAAGCCGCGGATACCCCTTGTACCGATTCATGTTCTCGCCGACCGTCTTCCACATGCCGTTAAAAACGCCCGTCGAACCCGTGAAGTGGACACCGGCGAAGTCGGGATGGCTGAAGCACACATCGCCCGTAGCGGCTCCGCCTGCGAGCACGAGGTTGATGACTCCGTCCGGCAGCCCCGCCTCGATGAGAATCTTCATGAACATCTGCGCGCTGTACACCTGCGTCTGGGCGCACTTCCACACCACGACGTTTCCGCACATGGCCGGAGCGGTCGGGAGGTTGCCTCCGATGGCCGTGAAGTTGAACGGCGTGACGGCAAGCACGAAGCCTTCCAGGGGCCGATACTCCAGCCGGTTATGCATCCCTGGCCCGCTGATGGGTTGCTGCTTGTAGATTTCGCTCAGGAAATGCACGTTGAATCGAAGAAAGTCGATCAGCTCGCAAGCGGCGTCGATCTCCGCCTGAAAAGCGTTCTTGCTTTGCCCCAGCATCGTGGTGCCATTCATGTACGGGCGGTATTTGGTAGCGATGAGGTCGGCTGCTTTCAGGAAGATCGCCGCCCGGTTCTCCCAGCTAGTCGCCTGCCAACCTGCACGTGCCTTCAGAGCGGCATCCACAGCCTGCTGAACATGCTCTCGATCCCCGAGATGGAAGCGTCCCAACGTATGAGCGATCTCGTGCGGAGGATGGACGGAGACGGTTTTGCCGGTACGGACCTCCTTGCCACCGATCACCATCGGGATATCGATCTCTTGCTCCTTCAGCTCCTTAAGCGTCGCCTTCAGCCGAGCGCGTTCCGGCGTGCCGGGGGCGTAGGAGTTGACGGGCTCGTTAATGGGCTGGGGATACGAAAAGGTGCCGAGGCTCATGGGTTTGAGTTTACCGGCGGGTAGCTTGTAGGTTCATGCGGCGGACAGTTGTGATTGCTCCCGGCCTTGTTGGCGAGCCAGGTGGAGATTCGGTGTTGCGGCAGAATCTGCCCTCTCTGCAAACCCTATCGGAGCTTGGGATGGTGTGCAAGCTGGACGCCATGCCACCCCTCGAAACGCCCGAGGCGCTCTATCTCGGAATGCGGCCGAGCGAGGCTCAGATGGCGCAGGGCCCGTTAACGGTGTCCGCCCTGGGAGCCGACCCACCCGAAAGGAGCACGCACTTCCACCTATCGCTTCTCACCCTAGAGCACGAGACCGTGAGCAAACCGGCCTACGTACCCACCAAGGAGGAGGAACGAGCGTTGTGGGAGGTGGCCAAGCGCCTCGATACCCGCTCGCTGACACTCCTGCAGGGCGAGCTGCTCGATCATGCGCTGGTGTGGGAGGGACTTGGCGATTTCCTTTCTTGGTCGCCAGAAAGCGGACCTCTAACGCTGAAGGATCACTTGCCGCAAGGTGATGCAGAGGTTGCGCTGCGCCGACTCATCGATGACTCGGTGAACCTGCTCGGCGAACTCGAACTCAATCAGAAACGCCTCGACGACGGCTTGCCGCCATTCAACATCCTCTGGCCCTGGGGGCATGGCAGAAGGGTTTCGGTGCCGAACTTGGCGCTGCGAAGAGGGGAGCCGGCGGTGGTGGAGAGTGGGTCGTTGCGGCTCCAGGGGCTGACCCGTTTGGCAGGCTACTCGCACGTCGATCGATCTCTTGTAGGGACCGCGATGAAAACCAAGTTCAGCAAAGTCGCTCAACGATGCCTCACACGGGAGCTGACCCTTGTCTTGATCGAAGGAGCAACGAACCTTCGGGAGCTCGGAAGATTGGAGGAGTTGGAGTGGTTCGCCAAAGAAATGGATCGCGAGCTGCTCGGACCCTTGCTGGACGATGCAATCAAACTCAAAAGTGTGGTTTCTGTGCTGGCTCCGTCGGATACCGCGGCGCTGGGAATGAGCTCCGCGTCCCGCTCTGATCGCCAACTCCCGTTCGATGAGCGTGCTCTCGAAGAAAAGGGCGTCGCGATTCTGTCGCTATCGGAAGCAGTGGAAGCCACGGTCACCGAATAGAGCCATTCCCTGCGGTACCCTCCTGCCACATGCTGACCCCAGCTACTGTCAAAAACGTGTGCGTTATCGGAGCCGGCACGATGGGAAGCGCCATCGCCGCCCACCTCGCAAACCTAGGCTTTAACGTAGCCCTCTTAGACTTGACGATGGAGTCTGTAACGGACGCCTTCAGTCGGGCCGTTCATGCAAGGCCGCCGCACTTCTATAACCCCGACAGGGCGCACGACGTTCGACTGGGCAGTATTTCGGAAAACCTGGATTGGATAGCCGACGCTGACTGGGTATGCGAAGCTATTGTCGAGCGCGAGCCTGAAAAGCGTGCGCTATACGCACTTATCGAACCGCTCCTGAGGTCCGATGCGCTGATCAGCACCAACACGAGCGGGCTGCAGATCGGGCTGCTCGCGGAAGGGCGAAGCGAGAGCTTCCGCCGGCGATTCGTCGGGACGCATTTTTTTAA
>JBGGMI010000102.1:0-8296 GCA_041288075.1 Fimbriimonas sp. | reverse complement strand
CTTGTTCTTGCCATCCGCGTCCATGATCCAGATTTCGAGCTTGCTGGGGCGGACCAGGTCTTCGGCAAGTAATGCGGCGTAATCCTTCTTCTGCTCCTCGGTCACCTCCGGCTGACGCCGATACACGATCTTCGAGGAATCCCAACTTACGAATGGGCCTCCGTCATAGCCGAACTCGTTTGTCAAGCGCTGAATATTCGTGCCCTCCAGGTTTGAGCGATAGATTTCGAGGTCGCCTTCGAAGGTGCTTGTGAAGGTCATGAACTTGCCGTTCGGGGCGATCGTCGTTTCCGCTACGTAGGCGTTCTTCTGCAACACCAGGCGGCGATCCGATCCGTCTGGCCGGGATTTATACATGCTGAACTGCGGGTTCACCATCCAGACGTAGCCTTTGCTCCGATCCAGCTCCTTCTGCTTCCCCTCGTTCTTCTCGTGGGTTGAACTGAAATAGACCCACTTGCCATCCGGCGTGAAGTAGCTGCAGGTGCAGCGGCCCTTACCTGTGCTGACCAGGTGCTTGTTCGAGCCATCGGCATTCATCACGAACACCTGCTCGTCCGGATAGTTCGGCTGTAGCGACTGGAAGGTGATCTGCTTGCCGTCGGCGCTCCAATAGGCCTCGGCATTCTGCCCGCCGAAGGTGAGTTGGCGCACGTTTTTTAGGTGGGTTTCCGCTTCTACGGGTGCGACCAGAAGGGAATCAGGCTGCTTGAGGTTGTTGTGCACGGGGACTTGGCCCTGAGCGGCAACGAGGAGCATCAACGGGAGCATGCGTTCATTTTGCGACTGCGCCCAAGCTGATGGATTGTGGCTGGTGACGGTTTCGATCGGTAAATGATGGATCGCCGTTACTGTCGTTGCTTCTCTCGTTCCTTCTTGATGGTGCCAATCGCCTCCAGCACCTTTCCGGCCCCTGAGCCACCCGTTTGATGCATGTCCTGGAACTCGGCTTGCAGCTTGTCGAGAACGTCATCGGAGACGTCCTCCAGATCGATTAACTCATTTCGGGCACCCTCGATGCTCCTGATGACTTCGTCGAGCTTCAGGTGAATGGCGCGGGCGTCCCTATTCTGTGTGTTCTGAATGAGGAACACCATCAGAAAGGTAACGATCGTCGTGCTCGTATTAATCACAAGCTGCCAGGTGTCTGAGAATTTGAAGATCGGACCCGTGACTGCCCACACGATGATGACCGCGAGGGCTATTCCGAAGGAGATGGGAGAGCCCACCCACGCCGCGACCCTCTTTGCGAGGCTATTGAACCAATCGTGCACATGGTGAGGACGCACGACTGACCACGTGTGAAGCAACTCCTAGGTTCGTGGAGAAGTGAGCCGTTGCACGATGGCATCCGTGTCGTACACGCAGCCTCCCCAGAGTCCCCCACTCACCGTTACCAATGCGCCCCAAAGCCGCGTGTCATCCGGCAGGTTTGGGTCAGGGGAAACGTCTGGATGGAGATCGCGGGTGAGGAAGCCCGGCTGATCCACAACGTTTACCGTGGCTTCTAGCTTTCTCACATCAATTCGGATCTCTATAACGTCGCCGGTGCGAACCTTACCAATAGCTCCTGCGGCAAGCGCTTCTGGCCCCACGTGTCCGATGCAAGCTCCCGTGCTCACTCCCGAGAACCGCGCATCCGTAATGAGCGCAACCTGCTTTCCGAAAGGCAGATATTTAAGGGCGGCAGTGAGCTGATACGTTTCCTCCATGCCGGTCCCCAAAGGTCCGCGGCCGATGAGCACCAATATGTCGCCAGCCTCGACACCGCCAGTCTTGATCGCGGCTATCGCGTCGATTTCGGACGTGAAAACCTTCGCCGGTCCCCGCTTGAAATAGACGCCATTTTCATCGAGCAATTCAGGATCGATGGCCGTGGCCTTCACAACAGAGCCTTCCCGAGCCAAGTTGCCGAGCGGGAAGCAGACCGTGCTGCTCATCCCCTTCGCACGCGCCCGCTCGGGTGGCGAGATGACGTCGTCTGGATCGACGCCGTCTTTGTCCTGCAATACGGATCGCACTCGCGTGCGCCGCTCCGACGTTTCCCACTCGTTTAAGTTCTCGCCTACCGTCTTGCCGCTTACGGTCAGGCAGTCGAGATGAAGCAGCCCGAGAGTTCGGAGGTGCAGCATCACTTCTGGGACACCGCCGGCAAGAAACATCCGCACGGTCGGATGATCGTTGGGCCCGTTGGGAAGGACGTCGACAATTCGAGGCACCGCCCGATTCACGCGCACCCAGTCATCTATCGTGGGACGCCTTAAGCCGGCCGCATGTGCGATGGCAGGTATGTGAATCAAAAGATTGGTCGAACCGCCGCAGGCAGCATATACGAGCATCGCATTCTCGATAGACTTGTCCGTGAGGATGTCTCGCGTCCTAATGCCCTTGGCGCAGAGCTCGAGAATGGCCGCGGATGTTCTGGTGGCGATATCGAGCCATATTGCCTGGCCACTGGGCGCGAGCGCTGCATGAGGAACTGTCAGCCCAAGCGCCTCTGCAACTGCCTGTGCCGTTGCGGCAGTGCCAAAGAACTGGCATCCTCCACCTGGAGTCGCGCAAGCTCGGCACCCCATTTCGGCGGCCTCCTTTAGAGAAATCATCCCGTGCGAGAAGCGTGCGCCCAGGCTTTGGATCTTCGCCGCATCTTCGCCTTCGTGAGGCGGAAGAGACACTCCTCCCGGCACGATTGCGCATGGCAGATCAGGAGTGCCCGCAAGAGCCATCATCATCGCCGGCAGTCCCTTATCGCAGGTGGCGACTCCGATCACGCCCTTTCTAGTCGGCAAAGACCTGATTAGGCGACGCAAAACGATTGCCGCGTCATTTCGATAGGGAAGCGAATCGAACATCCCGGTCGTTCCCTGCGTGCGGCCATCACAAGGATCGGAAACGAATCCCGCGAAAGGCAGCCATCCCAAGCGGCTGAGACTCTCCGCGCACTCGCGCACCTGTAGACCCACTTCCCAGTGACCCGTATGATAGCCAAGGGCGATCGGACGCCCATCCTCTCCTCTCAAGCCGCCCAGAGTTGACAAGATCAGGCACTCGCTTCCGCGAGTATCCTCGGCTCGCCACCCCATTGCCGCATTTTGCGAGAGGCCGAACAGGTCGCCCGAGGGAGCGTTCAAAAGCATCTGCTCGGTGAATGGAAGGCTCCCGTCCGCGCCCGGCGCACTCGTAGCAATGTCGTAGAGATCGTTCAATCCGACTCCGAGGGGGCCACTACATTCGATAGCAACAAGTCCCCAACATGGATGTTAACCTCGTCGCCGGGCAAGAGCGTAAATGGCTGTGGAGGAACGATCCCGGTGCCAGTCATAAGGAACACACCCGAAGGAAAACTCATTTCTCGAAACAGGAAGCTGACAAGCTCCTCCATCGATCGGCGCATCATCGCGGTGCTGGTTTCGTCTTGAAACACTCGGTCGCCGCCTCTGAGGATCTCCAGTGAAATGCGGATATCGGAAAGTGAGTGGTCGGTGAGCACGATGGCTGGTCCTATGGCACAAGAGCCATCGTAGGACTTAGCCTGCGGCAGATACAGGGGGTTTTCTCCCTCGATGCTTCGTGAAGATACATCGTTGCCCGCCGTATAGCCCACGATTTCACCGAAACGATTCACCACCAGCGTTAGCTCCGGCTCCGGAACGTTCCAACTGCTGTCTCGTCGAACTCGGATGGCATCACCATGTCCGGCGACTCGCCAGCCGGCAGTCTTATAGAAGATTTCGGGACGCTCTGCCTCATAGACTCGAGAGTAAACGTCGGCGACGGTCGATTCAGATTCGCGTTCTTGACGGCTCCGCAGATACGTCACTCCACTCGCCCAGACCTCGTGGCCCTCGTCGCAAGGCGCTAGTAACGGACCGTTCGCCCGATCGGAGCCGCGGAGCAGGGACATCATCGACGCTCGCGATACTGCAAGCAACGAGCACAAGCTCGTGCCAGCCGGAAGCGCAATGCCATCAAGGGCCCAGCCTGTTTGGTGTCGCGTGAGTTGAACGTTCGCCTTAGCGGACATTCCCGAAGAGTATTCGAAGTGCGGAATTCGGTGCCCGCAACCGCTTGCGGGCACCCTGAAAAATCAGAGCCGGTAGTAGTGAACTTTCATGAACTCTTGCCACTCGCCTTTGTCATCTTGGCCATACGAAGTGAGCGTGCGGTGGTTCGCATCGATGAGCTCGATGATGTCTCGGTAGAGGGCGGTTTCTCCGTCCTTCACCATGTCAGGCCCTTCACAATTGAGGGTCATCGTCTTGCCGTCAGCGCTAAGCTCGCCCACGTACTTCCAGAGGTGCGACGACATGGAAGCGAACCAGCAGCCCCGATACTCTTTGAATGAAACATCGTAGCCAAGCGCGTTGACCATATTCATTTCGGACCCACCGGGCATGGTTCCACGTCCTTCGCCAACGGCCCAAAGGCCGCCAAGACATTTCACACTTTCGGTGCCGCTCGACTTCTGCTTTGGAGCACCAGGCTCCATTGAAAATTCAGCCTCCGTTCGCCAGTCTCCCACCAGGTTTTGCAGCCAAGCGTGCTCTTTGACAGGCTTTGTACCCATCTCCATCGTCGTTTCAGTTTCTGTGCTCATGAGTTCTCCTCTTGCAAATTGGCGTCGATTGCCAAGCAGGCATTGATTTTAGCTGCGTCCGAGATTTGAGTAGGCCCTAAGGGCACCTAACCGGAGAGTAACGCACGCCTAGCCATGCCAGTTCAGGTGGATCACCTCTGCTGGTTCGCCCGGCTGAATGGTGGCATCGGCTGGAATGCGGACGAGAGTGTCCGCCATCGCAAGGCCGCTCAACATGTGCGAACCCTGGCCTCTGCAAAGATAGACGGCGTTGTCCCGGACCTGCGCCCTTGCAAACTCATCCCGGTCCTTAGAGCCCCTTAAGAGCTCGCCTGCTCTAACGCTCACCCAAGTTCCGAGATCACGGCCGATCATCTTTGAAATGGCGGGCTTCACGAAGAGCGTGAACGTCACGAGCGCGGAAACAGGATTGCCGGGCAAACCGAAGACGAGTTGCCCTGCGGGAGCAATGCCGAAGTAGAACGGCTTACCCGGCTTGATCTTCACTCGCCAGATCAGCTCTCTAACCCCTATTGCCTCAAGTGCGGGTCGAGCATAGTCGTGGTCACCTACCGACATGCCGCCGCATACCAGCAGCACGTCGGACGTCCGCAGCAAGCGACCAAAGACGGCTTTCGTCTCCTGGAGATCGTCCGCGACGCGGCAGATGGAAACCGCCTCAATACGAAGAGCTCGAACTGCCGCCTGAACTCCATAGGTGTTGGACTCATACACTTGCCCAAGCCGTAGGGCCTCGCCTGGAGATACTAGTTCGCTGCCGGTGCCTACTACAGAGACCTCTGGCAGCTTGGAGCAATCGATTGCGGATAAGCCAAGGGTGGCGAGCATTCCAAGCACAGGCGGAGTGATCCAGGTTCCTTGTCTGATAACGACATCGCCAGCTCGCAGCTCCTCGCCCTGTCTTCGAATGTAGCTGTCAGCGATAATCGCTTCGTTTAGCACGATCTTTCCGTTTTCCTCGATTATCGACTCCTGCATCAGCACGGCAAGGGTTCCGCTCGGCAACCGGGATCCCGTGAAGACGCGGCAAGCAGTTCCCTTAAGAAGGGCAACCTCCTCCGCCGACCCTGCGGCAAGCTCGCCGACGATCGTGAACTGCGTGCCATCAAGTGAGCCAACGGCATATCCGTCAACAGAGGAGTTGTCGAAGGGCGGCAGATCGATAGGTGCCTGTACGTCGCTCGCCAGCACCCGTCCCAGGCAATGGCAGATCGGAACGAGCTCGTGCGGAAATCGCGACGAATGGCGCAGGACGATCTCCAGAGCCTCTTCATAGGTCAGCATTCGATTAGGCGCGCCAACTCCTCGGGAGTATTCGCCCCGCGAGTCCAATCAGGGTTACCACCTAATCTGATCAACTCCTCTTCCAAGACCAGTCGCACTTTCAAGCGGTCTAGCCACTTCGTCGGGCAACGCAATCCCTCCTCGGTCATTGCCTGCAACTCCCCAAATGCTAACGAAGCATAAAGCGCACAGAGCGGTTGCCTGAAGCCATCGCTGACCGGAACGCAAGCATCTCCTTCAAAGCATTCTGCAAGGAGTCGAACGAGTCGAGGATCGAACCTGGGTAAATCGCACGAGCCGACGAACACCTTGTCCTCTCTTGGCTCAAAGCACGATAGGGCCGCGATTGGCCCGGCAAACTCCTCCTGATCCGCAATGAAGGCTGCTCCCGGTGTCGGCTCACGCCCCAGTGTCGTGACTGCGATGCCTTCCGCTCGCAAGGAGTCCACGATTCTCTGCGCCTGCGCCTTTCCGTCTATCGGCAGAGTCGCTTTATCTCGGCCCATACGCCGGCTCCCGCCTCCGGTCAAGATCACCGCCTCGATCCCCATCATCCTAAACTACCTTCCGGGTTCTCAGAAGCCATGCCCTCATCATAGGTGGCGCTGACGAGAGGCTGGGATTCCAGCCTATAATTGTAAGGATTGTCGGGTGATGAATCAGGCAACTCCCTATGTCAGTTAAGCGAGCGATCCACATCCGCTACTTCGCATCGATGCGAGAGCATCGCGGTTTGGGGTCCGAGACGGTTCTAACAACCGCAGCAAGTCCGGCAGCACTTTACGGCGAATTGGCAGAGGCTCACAACTTCAGGCTCCCCCAAAGCCTTATCCGATTCGCGCTCAATGGTGAATTCGCAGAAGCCAGCGCTCTTCTGAATCATGGCGACGAACTCTGTCTGATCCCACCGGTAGCGGGCGGCTGATGTTCCGCATCGTTCGCGCCACGATTACCGAGCCGCTGCTCGACCCCGATAGCTCCGCCGGCGGAGTTGTAACCTTCGACGGCCGGGTGCGAGACCTAAACGAAGGTCAAGCGGTTCAGGCGCTGGAATACGAAGCGCTTGTCGATCTGGCCGTTAAAGAAGGAGAGCGCATCATAGAAGAAGCGCTCCAAAGATTTCCCATCTCAGCCAGCGCCTGCGTTCACCGCGTGGGCCTCCTTCAGCTTGGCGAAATCGCCATACGAGTCGAAGTAGCCGCCGCTCACCGGCGCGCTGCCTTCGACGCCTGCGAGTTCATCGTCGATGAAGTAAAACGCCGAGTGCCCATCTGGAAGAAGGAGCATTACACGAGCGGCGCCACCGACTGGATCAACGCTCACGGCAATCAAATGGTCACCGACGACGCCTTCTACAGTCGTCAAATTCGCTTGCCAGAGGTAGGCGAAGAAGGCCAAAATCGGCTGAAGCACGCCAGGGTGCTGGTCATTGGCGCGGGCGGCCTCGGCTGTCCCGCCATGCTCTACCTCGCGGGGGCCGGCGTCGGTCACCTCGGCGTCGCCGATGGTGATCAAGTCGATCCATCCAATCTCCATCGGCAGCCGCTCTACCAAGCGAGTGACATCGGATCGCCGAAGACGCACCTCGCAGCTGAGCGAGCCCGATCGCTCAACCCCTTTATTGATGTGCGAGAGCACCACAGCCGAATCACTGCCAGGAATGCCGAATCGACCCTCTCGGAGTACGACCTGATCCTCGACTGCACGGATAACTTCAAAGCAAAATTCTTGCTCAATGACACGTGCGTTCGTCTAGGCAAACAACTCATCAGCGCGAGCGTGGATCGGTTCGACGGTCAACTGCTGGCGATTTCCTCCGAGGGGCCTTGTATGCGCTGCCTGTGGCCCGAAGCTCCCGAAGACGGATGCGTCGGATCCTGCGAAGATGACGGAGTGCTCGGCTACGTTCCGGGCGTGTTAGGCGCTCTGCAAGCTGGGGAGGCTATTAAATGCATCCTTGGACTTGGTCTGTACGGAGTGCTGACCCTAGTCGATCTTCGCGATGTGACGACCTCTCAGGTGAAACTTCGCAAGAACCCAGACTGCCCGACGTGTGGCGAAGGCACACCCGCGATTAGAGATGGCTTGTTCGTCTCCGACTTACACTCAACGGATTTGATCATCGATATTCGGGAACCTTACGAGACCATTGTTCAGCCACTGAACCGCGTCAAGCAAATGCCAATGAGCAACTTCGACGTGACCGACAAGGCTCTGAAAGAAGCGAATCGAGTCATTCTTGTTTGCGCCAAGGGATTGCGAAGCGCGCACTTGGCCGTACATTTACGCCAGATGGGACTCACGAACGTCTTCAGCTATGATGGCGGCGCGAGCGACATCTCGATTCCCTAGCCACCGATCTGGCTCATCCCCCGCCCAACCACCTTCTGCCCCTCGTGCAGATAGTGTCGCTCG
>JBGGMI010000101.1:0-2802 GCA_041288075.1 Fimbriimonas sp. | reverse complement strand
AGCCGCGGCATCGGACTTGAAGCTGTAAAGGCCGCCCTTCTCGCCGGTCATAACGTTCGCGCCTTGGCACGTTCGGCGGCAAGCATACCAATCCAAAATGCGAACCTCGAGAAGGTGTCCGGCGACGCGCTCGATAGCGATACGATCCGAAATGCACTCCAAGGCGTAGACGTGGTTATCCAAACCCTCGGCGTTGACATCGCGCCTCGGGCCATCTTCGAGCGCACAACACTGTTCTCGCAATCCACCCGCATCCTAGTCGACGTCATGAAGGCTGCGGGTGTGAAACGGCTGATCGCTGTGACGGGACTCGGCGCCGGCGATAGCCGCGGTCATGGCGGTCTCCTGTACGATGCGATCGTCTTTCCCTTGCTCTTGAAGCGGGTCTATGACGACAAAGACGTACAAGAGTGGATTATCAGGTCCTCTGGACTTGACTGGACCATTGTGCGGCCAGGCCTACTGACAAATAGCCCCGCAACTGGCCGCTACCGCGTTCTGAGCGCGCCGCAGGATTGGCAATTTGGCATGATCAGCCGTGCGGACGCTGCGGACTTTCTCGTGCAGCAGATCGACAACCGTGCACTGATCGGTAAGACGCCGCTTCTCATTAATTAAGCTGGAGGAACGCGCCATAGGCCATAGTGCCACGCTAAGCGAGAGCGCCGCTCTGTAGCGTCGCGTCCGGCAAGGCAGAAGAAAGACGGATAATGGTCAAGCTCGACGCTCGCAAATCAGGCTCATTCAAGATTGGTGGCGACATCGAGATACATCGCCTCGGTTTTGGGGCAATGCGCATCACTGGTCCCCGCATTTGGGGTCCGCCGCTCGACAAGGACGAAGCGGTCAGAGCCCTCAAACGCCTGCCTGAGCTCGGCATCGATTTCGTCGACACCGCGGACTCCTATGGGCCAGATGTCTCCGAGCAGCTCATTCGCGAGACGCTTTACCCTTATGATGGCATGCTCATTGCGACCAAGGCCGGGTTGCGGCGCCCCAGTCCCGGTGCATGGGATAGGGATGGTCGTCCAGAATACTTGCGCCAACAGGCAATTAAGAGCCGGGAAAAGCTTGGGGTCGAGCAGGTCAGGCTTTGGCAGCTGCACAGCATCGATCCAAAGGTGCCGCGCGACGAGCAGCTCGCCGCGGTCAAATCTCTCCTAGATGATGGGATCATACGTCACGCCGGGCTAAGCAACGTGTCCGTCGAGGATATCAAAGTCGCCTCGAAGCTATTCAAGGTGGCGACCGTGCAGAACCGCTACAACCTCGTCGATCGCGGCAGCGAAGACGTGCTTGATTATTGCGAGAAGCACGGCATCGGCTTCATCCCCTGGTATCCGTTGGCTGCAGGTCGTCTTGCCGAGAGCGGCTCTATCCTGGATGACTTGGCCAAGGCCCATGGCGCCACTCCGAGCCAAATCGCGCTCGCCTGGGTGCTCAAGCGGAGTCCGGTGATGTTGCCCATCCCGGGGACGTCCAAGGTTGCCCATCTGGAAGAGAATGTCGCTGCCGTAAATATCCAGCTCTCAGACGCCGAGTTCGATGCCTTGGACAGAGAAGGGCGGACGGAATACCAGCGCTCGTAGTTGAACTCTGGGTCGACGTCCGAAAAGGGGCTGAAACCGGACATCGAGCCACGCAGCCCGAATGTCGCAGAAGAACGACTGGAAGCGCATCTTCGGGTTTGAAAGCGCTCCCTGAGTCGGGTAACGCACGATGCGAAGCCGAACTGTAGCACGTAACTATGAGTCAATGCGGGAAGCCCTGGATTTGCACGTTCCAATCGCAAAGCCGCCATGAATGGAAGATAGGGGGTTCTGGTAGCGAAACGGTAGGGGTGAAACACATGCCAAAATCAGTTTTGTTAGTCGCGGTCTTGGTGGGGCTTTCCACTGCGCCTATGCGGGCCCGGTCACCGAGGAGGAAAAGCAATATTGCGCGCATGACTATAGGCAATATTGCGGGGATGACGGACTAGGAAGCAATCTGCTTAGGGATTGCATGAATAAGCACGGCAAGAGCCTCTCCCAGCAATGCATCAAGGCGCTGGTTGACGCAGGAGAGGTCAGCGAAGCTGAAGTTGAGAGGCGCGAAAAGGCCGGTAAGTAGTCTGCAGAAGGTGGTCTAGTCTACGGCTCTTTCATCTCCGGCATGCCCATGGCTAAGGGCACTTACTCGGAGGGACGCAATCATGAAGGTATCGGACATCATCCAAATTAAAGGTTCTGTCGTGAAAACGGTCAGACCCGAAACATCAGCGCGCGAGCTGTCTGTACGGCTGCACGCGGACCAGATCGGAGCCATGGTTGTTAGCAGTGATGGCGGGTCCATCGACGGCATCGTTACCGAGCGGGATCTTGCTTACGGTCTCGCGGCACACGGAAGCAACCTGCCAACGATCGCAGTTTCCAGACTAATGACGAACGTTGTCGTCGTCTGCTCACCCGAGGACAGCATCGCCCATGTGATGAAACTAATGACGCAACGACGGGTCCGCCACCTACCCGTCAAGGAAGGCGATCAGCTTGTGGGAATCGTTAGCATCGGCGACGTTCTCAAACACCGACTCGATGAGCTCGAACTGGAAGCCAACGTAATGCGCGATTATGCCGTCGCGGCCAGACGTTAACGTCTCAGATCAGACTGTGGTCGCGGTATTAGTATATACCGGCCACGGCGTGGTACAGACTTGAGACCATGTCCGCTCTGGGTCGATTTTGTTGATTTAGTCGGCAACGTGCGGCGCATGAGCAAGTATCGAATCCAGGCGTCGCGTTTTTTGAATCGATGTTGCGCGCC
>JBGGMI010000100.1:0-5952 GCA_041288075.1 Fimbriimonas sp. | reverse complement strand
GAGCCATTCAGAAGCTTCTCGACGCGGGCGTCAACTACATCGACACCGCCCCAAGCTACACCGGCGGCCGAAGCGAGCGCCTTTTGGGGGAAATCGTTCCCGGCCGTCGAAAGGAGCTCTTCATCGCGACGAAGACGCTGGCCAGGGATGCGGATGGTGCGTATGCCGAAGTTCTTCAGAGCCTTGAGAGACTCAAGATCGGCCAAATCGACCTGCTACAGCTCCACGCCATCAACGACACGGGAACCTTGGAGGCCGTCCTAAGTGGAGCGGTCAAGGGACTGGAGCGAGCGAAGAGGGAAGGGAAGATCAGGTTTATCGGCATCACCGGCCACACGCGTCCCGAAGTAATCGCAAAGGCGCTTGATCAGTATCCGTTTGACTCCATCCTCATCCCGCTCAGCGCCGTAGACACGCATATCGGAGACTTCGCCAAAGAAGTCGTTCCGCAAGCACAAAAGCTCGGCATCTCCATCGCGGGCATGAAGAGCCTCAAAGGAATGGAGTTCGCAAAAGGGAAAGAGATCGATCCCGAGCCGCATATCCGCTACACGATGACGCTGCCCGTGTCGACACTCACCATTGGCCTGCGAAGGGAATCGGAAGTGGACACAAACCTTCGAATCGCACGCGGCTTCAAGCCGATGGCGGCGGAGGAAATGCGTGCGCTGGAGGAGAGCGTAAAGGCGCAGGCAACCGAAGGCAATCTCTGGTGGAAGAGGAAATAGGCTCGATGACGATCACGCGAATGGTCACCCTCGTCCTCGCCTTCACCGCCGCCGGCGCGATCATTGGCGCTTCGGTCGGGGCTCTCATTGGGGTGATCGGAGGCAATTTTTATGTCTCGATGTTCGACGCCGCCGACCCGGTTTCTTTTGGCATCGGAGCCGGCTTGGCGCAAGGCATCGTGATGGGCTTCATCTTCGGTTGCCTCATCATCGTGCTTCAAGTGGTGTTGATCAAGAAGTGTAAGGATTGATAAGCATTTTTTTTCGAGTAGGTTGACAAAAAGGTGATTTGAAACCTACTAAGTTGAAGCGCAGCGCTCGAGCTTGCTGTACACCTTTTCTCGCCGGCTGCTTTGGGGTCGAAACCCAAGTCACCGAACGTCATACCAGCCGACCGCCAAGTAAAAACACCGTATGAATCCCCCTTCCGCCCCTGGCCTCGCCCCTCGAACCTCGCCCCTCGCAAATTCACCTGGTATGAAACAGGGTTCATACCGTTCATACAGCCATACCACCCCGCCCTCCGATGCCACCCTCAGAGTAAATTAAGCGCATGTTGTCCCAAGCTCAGGTCGAGCAGTTCCAGCGCGACGGTTTCCTGAAAGGTTCCCGAGTCCTCTCCGACGATGAAATCGCCACCCTCCAGTCCGAAACCCTCCGGGTCATCGACCAGCGCGACAACCCATCCGTGAAGCAGCCGATTATGGTCCACAACTTCACCGGCGACCCCGAGCGCGCGGTTTGGCAGATCGTCAACATCTGCGAAGCCAGCCAACCCTTCATGGACCTGGTGATGAACAAAACCATCGCCGACGAGATCGCCCAGCTCACCGACGCCGACACGATCCGCCTTTGGCACGACCAGATCCAATACAAACCGGCCAGCAAAGGCGGCGTGAACCACTGGCACCAGGATTCCCCCTACTGGCCCACCCTCGAGCCCAAGGACCAGCAAGTCACCGCCTGGGTCGCTCTGGACGATGTCGATGAGGAAAACGGCTGCATGAGAATGGTCCCCGGCTCGCATCTCTGGGGCAACCACATCAAGTTCCTTGAGGCGATCCCCAGCTACGACGAGATGCCCACCGAGTTCGAAGGCCGCCCCATCACCGTCCACTCCTGCCCCGTCAAAAAAGGCGAAGTCCACTACCACCACGCCCTCACCTGGCACGGCAGCGGCGCGAACCTAAGCGGCCGCCCCCGACGAGCAGTTGCCTTGCACTATATGACCGACAAGACCAAGTTCTTCGCCGAGGGCGACCACCCCATGAAGCCCTTCATCGAAACCCCAGACGGAGAATCGATTGAAGGCGAGCACTTCCCAGTGATTTGGAAACGGTAGAACAAGTAGCCCGGCGCCTGGCTCAAGATTGGGATTTGGCACTAGGCGAAGAACTCGCTGGCGCCACCTGCTCGACCGTCTACACAGCCGGCGACAAAGTCCTCAAAGTCCCCCACGCGGGCTCCGAAGAACGCGACTCCGCCTGGGCCGCCCAAGCCTTTTCCAGGCACGGCGGAATCGAAATTCTCAAAGCCGACGAAGCCACCGGAGCCCTCCTCATGCCCCGATTAGGATTGGACCTGGCCCACGCGGATTTAGTAGAAGAGGAAAAAGTAAGGGTCTGCGCGGAGTTGATCCTGCAGCTTCGAGAAACGAAGAACGACCGGAGAGCCCTGGACTTGGCAACATGGTTCGAAGAACCAGAAGCGGGCTGCCACCCATTGAAGCTCGAAGGCTGGAAAGAAGCAACCTACCTCCTGGAAACCTCACCAGATCCAGTGCTACTCCATGGCGATTTGCACCACCACAACATCTTGAAAGCACCGACCGGATGGCAATCGATCGATCCCAAAGGAATGTCCGGCGACCCCGCATTCGAGCCATGCGCCTACATGCGAAACCCAATCGGTGGCATCCCAAAAGGCGAAGCGCTCGTGAAGCTCACAAGGAATCGGCTGAGCCTCTTCGCCAAGCTGCTCCCCTATGCCCCGAGGCGCATCTGGGGCTGGAGCTTTGCTCAAACGGTGGTCTGCGGCTTCGGTTCCCCCGACTGGGCGGGCCAGCAATGGGCGCTCGTCTCCGAGGCCCTTTGGGAAGTTCGCAACGAGTTCCTGCATTAGAATAGAAAACCGATGCTCCTCGCCTGCCTCGCCCTCGCTAGCTTCGCTCCCCTGGAATTCAGAGGCGGCGACGCCAGCTTCCTCCCCGAGATGGAGTCGCTCGGGGCCAAATACTTCGATGGCACAAAACGCGAGGACCCGCTGAGGATCATGAAGAAGCACGGCCTCAATACTGCCCGACTCCGCATTTGGGTCGAGCCGAGCCACGGCTGGTGCAATCTCGAGAAGACCCTTAAAATGGCGAAGCGAGCCAAAGTAGCCGGGCTCAAAGTGCTGCTCGATTTCCACTACGCCGACGATTGGGCAGACCCGGGCAAGCAGCCGAAACCAAGGAACTGGGCTGGCCTAACCGGAGCCGCCCTGGTGCAAAGAGTAGAGGATTACTCGCGTGAAGTTGTCCTAAAGCTCGTCCATCAGGGCACGCCACCTGAGGTCGTCCAAGTGGGCAACGAAGTCATCAGCGGCATGATTTGGCCCGACGGCAAGCTGGACTACAAGAATCCGAAGACTTGGGACGCCTTCTGCGACTTGCTCAAAGCCGGTCTCCGTGGTGTCAAAAGGGCGTCGCCGAAGAGTCTCACGATGATCCACATCGACCGGGGCGCGAACTGGGAAAGCACCCGCATCTTCTACGACAACCTCCGCGACCGCCACGTCGAGTTCGACCTCATCGGCCAATCCTTCTACCCCTGGTGGCACGGCACCATGGAGCAAATGGAAGAGAACCTGAAGAACACGTCCGAGCGTTACGGAAAAGGCATCGTCATCGTCGAAACCGCCTACCCGTTCACGCTCGACAAAATGTCCGGCAAGCCCCACATGGTCGACCATCGCTACATCGACAAGCTGCCATTCCCGCAGACCATCGCCGGCCAGCGCCAGTTCGTTGAGAAGCTAGTTCAGCTCGTCAAGCAAACGCCCAACGGCCTCGGAAAGGGAGTCGTATGGTGGGCACCTGACTGGCTGGAACAGCCGAACAAGCACTCCGTTTGGGAGAATCTGAACTGGTACGACGCACACGGACGAGTTCTTCCAGCGATCGATGCGTTAGCTCGTTAGAGCCATACTCTGCGATCCGAGATCGACGCGGAGCACCCGATTGTATCGTTCTTTGGCTTTTGCTTCAAGAACGAGCTCTCCCGCCCCTCGACGCGCAGCACCCCATCTTGATCAATGGAGAAGAAGGCAAAGAGCGGGTCTTTGTAAGGGTGCATTCCGCTTTGCCAAAAGTAGCTGGCCGAATTGACGCTGAGACAAGGGATGCCGCTGTATGCCTCCAAGCGATTAACGTGCAAGTGCCCAGACATGCAGCCAACAACGCGGCCATTGCGCTTGAGAATGTCGAGAATCTCAACTTGCTCCGACGGAAGCGGCTGATCTTTGCTCCCAAACCCGAGCGGCTGGTGCGAGAGGATGAACGTGGGCTCGTCAGAGGCCGACAACTCGCGCTCAAGCCATGCCAATTGGCTTGGATCGGCCAGATTGTGTGTCGCATTGTCCGTGAAGTAGTTGCCGTAGGCGTACGAATGCAGCTTGCCGGCTTTGCGAAAATGGTTGAGGTCCAGGTAGATGAACCGATAGCCGCCAACATGAAACGCTCCATACCGCTTGGGCATTCCCCAGAGCGCCATCACCTGCTCTTTCGTCCCCCGATCCATGTCGTGGTTGCCCATGACGTGCCGCTTGGGCAGATCAATTTGGTTCCAAATCTCCAAAAATGGGCTGGTTTCGGAGGCAGAGTTCGAATGACAGAAGTCGCCCATCTGAAGCACGAAGTCGAGACCCTTGCGTCGATTCACCTCGTTCACGAAGGCTTCCATCCTGATCAGGGAATCCGGTGCCAAGCCGTGGTGAATATCGGTTATGACCGCAAATCGGACGGGCGCAACTGGCTTTTGAATTCGGAGTGGCACCGCCAGAAATGCGCCAGCCTTGAGCAACTCACGCCGAGTCATGAGCCCATTCTACAGGAGGCTGGACAAGCTGCGAGACCAAACACGCAGAACGGTCGGGGCTGTCTTTATGGCCTTCAGCGCGAGTCGGCGGGCTTCGGACTTTTCGCCCAACTTTGCTTTCGCCCTGGCCATCGAGGAAAGGGCGATTCCGCTCCTTTGCACCAGCATGTTGGTATAGGTCGCCGCCGCTTGCGGATTTAGTCCCTGGAACAACTCATGTCGTCGAGGAAGGATCTTTTGCGTGAGCAGGTAGTGCTGAGCCTCATGAAAGCGATAGCCCGAGTTTGCGAGGGAAGTGCTTAGAACCGAGTAGCGCACAAGCTTTTCCGGGAGGTGAGCAAAGGTTCGGTGGGGGGCCAGGATCAGCCATCCATACCAATCGGAACATCGAACCGTGTCTACGACAAAGTTGCCGGCGTCAAGCATCTCCTGCCGTCGGAAGAGCGATGTGCTGGCTATTACCTGATTGCTCGGCAAGATGTGGTCGAACGCATTAGAGTCAGTAGCGATAACCAGATCTCGTGAAACCTCGCGGCCGTCCTCGTAGACGTACCAGCCATCGGTGTGCACCATAGCCGCCTTGGTCATATCGAGATGCGCCACCTGTTTCTCGAGCTTGGCCGGCAACCAGAAGTCATCGTGATCGATAAATGCGATCAGCTCGCCTGTCGCTTCCTCTACCAAGCGCTTTCGAGCTGCGCCTAAGCCGGCATTTTGAACAGATAGGACGCGGCAGTCGAAGGTTGAGGCGATCGTGGCCGAATCATCCGTACTGCCGTCGTCCAGCACCAGCACGTCGAAGTCTCGATAAGTTTGGCTGTAAACAGTGTCGAGCGCCTTGGCGAGCGTAGTTGCGCCATTGTATACGGACAAGCAAACGGTCACGCGCGCCATATGTACCGCTAGGGTCAGGGAAGGACTAGCCTCCGCTCGTGCTTACACCGGTCGTTCCAGTCGAGCCAGAACTGGATCCCCCGCCAACTACTCCGCCCGTGCCGCCACTCCCGGTGGTGCCGAATCCTACCCCACCATCTCCTGACCACATGTCCCATTCCTCGACAGTGCCATCAGCGTATTCGATTCGGTAATGCCCTTCTGGCGTCCAAGTCACCTTTGCGGGAAGGCCCTCGTCTGGCCCTTCGATGAGT